>DASSGP010000228.1:0-5991 GCA_035693405.1 Rudaea sp.
ACGGCCACGCCATTCTTCGGCGTCGCCGGTTCGCTCGCGACGGCGCGCTTTCTCCACACTTCCACATTGCTGCAGAACGGCGACGTGCTGGTCGCCGGCGGCACCGTCAACGGCGGCGGCGACATCGCCTCGAGCGAACGCTATTCGGCGCAGACCGGCACCTGGTCGGCGACCGGCGCGCTGAACACGCCGCGTTACCTGAACACCGCGACGCTGCTGCTGTCCGGCGACGTGCTCGTGACCGGCGGCTTCAACGGCGGCTATGCGACCGATTCGGCCGAGCGCTATTCGCCGGAAACCGGCAGCTGGAGCGTGCTGCCGGCGCCGATGGTCTCGCAGCGCGTAATGCACAGCGCGACGCTGCTCGGCGACGGCAAGGTCATGCTGGTCGGCGGTGCGGGCACGGGTGGCCTCCTGGCCACGACCGAGCGCTTCGATCCGAAGACGAACGCATTCACCGCAGCCGCGTCGTTGGCGGTGCCGCGCATTGGTCACAGCGCGACGCTGCTCGCCGACGGCCGGCTGCTCGTCGCCGGCGGCTTCGACGGCGCCAACTACGTCGCCGCCGCGCAGGTCTACGATCCCCAGTCGAACAAGTGGAGCGGCGCCGGCACGCTCGGCAGCGCGCGCCGCGACCACACGGCGACGCTGCTGCAGTCCGGGCGCGTGCTGATCGCCGGCGGCACGAACGCCAACGGCGTGCTCGCGAGCGCGGAGATCTATGACCCGGTCGCGAACGCGTTCACGCCGACCGGTTCGCTCACAATCGGCCGCAACTACCACACGGCCGTGACACTCGCGACCGGCGACGTGCTGATCTTCGGCGGCGAATCGGCCAATGGCCCTCTGGCCGACGTGCAGCGCTACGATCCGATCGCCGGCACGTTCAGCGACGCCGGCACGTTCAATGGCGCGCGCTACTACCATACGGCAACGCTGTTGCCGAGCGGTCGCGTTCTGGTAAGCGGCGGCCGCGACAACAACGCCAACGCCATCGCCGGCGCGGTGGTCTACGACTTCGGCCTCGGCGCCGCGTTTGCGCGCCGCCCGGTCCTGCTGCAACTCGGCAACGGCGCGCATGTCGGCTTGCCGTTCACGCTGGTCGGCGGCGGCTTCACCGGCGACAGCGAAGCAGCCAGCTCAGGCACGAACAGCTCGGCCAGCAACTACCCGCTCGTGAACCTGCGCCGCGTGGACGGCGACGGCAGCTACTGGCTCGCTCCGGACCACACGGCCGAACGCTCCGCCAACCGGTTCGTCTCGCGCCCGCTGCAGCCACTGCCATACGGCCAATACGCCGTGACGATGTTCGTCAACGGCATCGCCAGCGCCGCCTGCATCGTCTCGATCCACGACACCGTGCCCGCCGACCATCTCTTCCGCGACGGCTTCGACACGGACCTCAACTGCAACTGATCCATCGCAGGCTCGCGCGACGACGCAGCTGCGTGCTCTTGAGCCCCTCTCCCACCGGGAGAGGGGTTGGGGTGAGGGTCGGGCGACGGCGTGCGGTGAAAATAGCGTGGCTCTGCGGGAATCCACGACGGACTGAACCCCACCTGCAAGCTGAATTCGCCTGGAACCAAAGTGCCGTTCGCGTTGAGCGCAGCTCGCAAAGCGAGCGAAGTCGAAACGTCGCGCCAGTCTGCCCCCATCCGCCCTCCGGGCACCTTCCCCCGCAAGCGGGGGAAGGAAAATACTGTGTGCGCCGTCGTTCTTACGTAGCCCCTAGCCCCCAGCGCCCGTCCCTCGTCCCTCGCCCCTAGTCCCTGGTCCCTAGCCCCTAGCCCCTATCTAAGATTCGCCTCGAACAACCGATAAATCCGCTTGTACTCGTCCAGCCAGGAGTCGGCGTTCGTGAAACCATGTCGGTCGAGCGGATACGGCGAGAGTGTGAAGTTGTCCTTGTGCAGTTCGATCAGGCGCTGGTACAGGCGCATCGAATCCTCGAACAGCACGTTGTCGTCGATCACGCCGTGGCAGATCAGCAGCGAATCCTTGAGGCCATCGGCGAATTCGATCGGCGATGAGCGCGCATAGCTGATCGGATCGATCTGCGGATCGTTGAGGATGTTCGATGAGTACTCGTGGTTGTATTGCGTCCAGTCGGTCACTGGCCGCAGCGCGGCGCCCGCCGCGAATTCGCCGGGCGCGCGGAACAGCGCCATCAGCGTCATGAAGCCGCCGTACGAACCGCCGTACATGCCGATGCGTTTCGGATCGACGTTGTAGTTGTCGACCAGCCACTGCTTGCCGTCGAGCAGGTCGTCGAGTTCGGGATGACCCATCTGCCGGTAGATCGCCGTGCGCCAGTCGCGGCCATAGCCTTCCGAGGCGCGATAGTCCATGTCGAGCACGACGTAGCCTTTCTGCAGCAGCAGGTTGTGGAACATCTGCTCGCGGAAGTAGTACGGCCACGATTCGTGCACGTTCTGCGTGTAGCCGGCGCCGTGGACGAACAGCACGGCCGGGTGTTTGACCGACTTGTCGTAATTGGCCGGTTCGTAGAACTTCGCCCAGATCGAGCCCTTGAAATGCTTCGACGGCACCTGCACGAATTGCGGAGCGACCCAGCTCAGCGCCTTGTATTGCGCCGAGCGCGTGTCGGTCAGCTCGCGCGGCTGGCCGCTGCCATCGGCGGCGGTCACGGCGATCTGCGGCGGCACGTAGCTCGACGAGTGCGCGACCAGCAGGCGCTGGTCGTCGCCCGATAATGAAAAGCCGCCGGCGCCGGCGTAGCGCGTCACGCGCTGCAATTCGCCGCCGCCGCTCGCGACGCGATAGATGTCGTAGCTGCGCGGCGCCGCCACGTTCGCGCGCACGTAGAACCAGCGGCCGTCGTGCGAGAGCTGCGGGGCGGAGACCTCGAACTGCCCCTGGGTCAGCGCGCGCGCCTTGCCGTCGAGCGCCTTTGTATACAAATGCGAGTAGCCGCTCTCCTCGGACAGGTACCACAGCGTGCGATTGTCGTGGGCGAAGCCGAAGTCGTTGAACGTCCAGTTGACCCAGGCATCGTCATGCAGGCGATGCTGCGGCGCCAACGCCGGCTTGGAGAAATCGATGCTCGCGATCCAGCGGTCCTTGTTGTCGAGCGCGCGCAGTTCGATGGCCGCGTTCGCGCCGTCCTGGGAAAAGCGCATCGCCATGATCTCGAGCGTGCGCGCCTTGGGTTCGTCCTTCGCTTTGTCGGCCTTTTCCTTGTAGCCGTTGACATCGGTTCGATCGGCGTAGTTGCCCTTGGTCTGCGCGGCGTTTTCCGCGCGCAGGGCTTTCAGTGAATCGTCGTGGATTCCCGGCAGGCCGTCGAATTTCAGTTGGGTCTTCGTGTGCGCGGCCAGGTCGAACAGCCACAGCGTCTGTGGCGCCGAGTCGTTGCGCCCGACGCGCGTGCGTTCGTCCTCGAATTCCTCGTAGCCCGATTCGGTCACGTAGCGCGTGAGCTTGCCTTTCTTGCCGTCGTCATGGCTCTTGGCCGCGGTGACCACGAACAGGCGCCGCGTGTCCGGCGACAGCACGGTGCCGACGACGCGCACCTCGTCGCCGAGATAGAACGGCACGGCCGCGCGGGTCGGATCGTCCTTCTGCATCTGCTCGGCGTTTTCGCGTGTGGCGTGCTTGTCGTCGCGCGCCTTCTTCAGCGTCGAGAACAGGTGCAGCTGCAGGTCGCGCAGATCGTCGGGCTTCGCCGCCGGCGCATCGGGATCGTTCTCGGTTTTCAGCACGGCAGCCGGCGTGGCGACGCCCGCGGCGATGTCGTAGACGAACCAGTCCTGTCCGGACCGGAACGACAGCTTGCGGCCGTCGGCCGAGAACTGCGGCGCCGTTTCGTCCTGCCCGCTGCGCGTGACCTGGATCAGGCGGCCGCTGGCGAGTTCGCGCAGGAAGACGTCACCGTTGCGCACGAACGCCGCGTAGTGGCGCGCCGCGTCGAATACGGTCTGCGCGCCGTCGGCAGTTGCCATCGCCACGGCGTCGACCGCGTTGTCGGCGCCGTCGGCGAGGTTGATGCGGTGCAGGTCCTTGATCGGCGAACCGTTGCGCTTGACCCGGTAGTAGACGCTCTGGCCGTCGACGCTGAAATACGGCGGGACGCCGCGGTCGTCGAACGGCTCGGGCACTTCGATCGACGCGCCGATCCAGTCCGGGTCGGCCATGATCTGCTCGAGAGTCAGCGGCGCCTGCTGGGCAAACGCCGAAGTGAAAACAACCAGGCCGACAGCGCCGGCGAGCAGACGGGACATAAAGGGGACTCCAGGAAACGGAAACAAAGCGCGCAGCATAGCCGGATGCGGGAGTGCCGGTAGCAGCCGAAAGTCATTGGAGCAGGGGCTAGGGGCTAGGGACCAGGGGCTAGGAAGAGCGAGGGGCGAGGGGCGAGGATAAGAGACAAGTGACCGCGCGCGGCGCGCCTGGCATCGCATGGCCCGCTCGTCTTTTTCACCTCTCCCCTTGTCGGAGAGGTCGCCGCGCGTCGCGCGGCGGGAGAGGGGAAGGCGCCGCAGGCGCCTGCTACGCAGGCGCTCACCCTCTCCCCAACCCCTCCCCCATCAAGCGGGAGGGGCTAACGAGCAGTGGCTTTGGCGCGACCATTTGCAATCGAAACCGAAACACCACGCCAACCCCTATTCCCTGCTCCCCAAATGCGGCACCATCACGGCATCAAACGAGAAACCGCGCAACCAATGCCGCTCCAATCCATCGAACTGGAAACCGGCCCGAATCCGCGCCACGCCGTGATCTGGTTGCATGGCCTGGGCGCCGACGGCCATGACTTCGAGCCGATCGTGCCGCAGCTCGTCGATCGTTCCTGGCCGGCGTTGCGCTTCGTGTTTCCGCATGCGCCGGTGCGCCCGATCACGATCAACGGCGGCATGGCGATGCGCGCCTGGTACGACATCTCCGGCATGGAGATCGCGCAGCGCCAGGACGAGGCCGGCATTCGCGTCTCGATCGGCCAACTCGGCGAGTTGATCGAGCGCGAAGTCGCGCGCGGCGTCGCCTCGTCGAACATCCTGCTCGCCGGTTTCTCGCAAGGCGGCGCTATCGTGCTCGCCGGCGGCGTGCGCTACGCGTCGCGGCTCGGTGGCATCGCCGCGCTATCGACCTATCTGCCGATGGCCGAGAAGACCGACTCCGAGGCCAGCGCCGCCAATCGCGGCCTGCCGATCTTCCAGGCCCACGGCATGCTCGATCCGACCATCCCGCACGCACTCGGCTCGATGAGCCGCGACTACCTGCTGCAACGCGGCTACGCGGTCGAATGGCACGCCTACCAGATGGCGCACCAGGTCTGCATGGAAGAAATCGCCGACCTGCGCGCATGGATCGCCGCGCGACTTTCGGGCTGAGCCGAGAGACTCCGCAAAATTTTGCAGGCGACGCAACCCCTCCCCTTCAAGGGGAGGGTTGGGTGGGGATGGTGTCCAGCACTGAAAAACACGCGTCGTCCTGGTGGTCGCCAACACCATCCCCCTCCCGGCCTCCCCTTTGAAGGGGAGGAGGAAAGGCGCGTCGCACATGACGCGTCGCAACTATTTTTCTTGCTCGCCTCACGCTACACCATCGGCGTTCAGTTGGAGTGTTCCCACACACTCCTGTAGCATCGACCAGCGTGAACCGCACGGATCGCCCAGCGCCTGTCGCCAAACTGCCTGATGCGCCGCCTTGGCTGCCGGACTTCTGCAGCCTGCGGGTGATTTTCGCCGTAATGGTCGTGACCGAGCTCCTCGTGCTCGTCATCGTGATCGCTCCGACCGACGAATCGCTGCCGCTGCTGCCGAAAGTCGCAACCGCGAGCGCGTTCGTGCAATGGCTCGGGTTGCTCTGTGTCGTCTGCCTGTGCCAGTTGCGGCCGCAGCTGCAACGCATGCGGCCGATCGTCGGCATCCTTGCTGCCTACTCGCTGATGCTGCTGGTCGTTCTGTTCGGCAGCGCTCTGGTGTTCGCGCTCGACCACCAGCTCAATCTCGGCCTGACGCTGCCGGCGCAATT
>DASSGP010000229.1:0-3535 GCA_035693405.1 Rudaea sp.
GGATGCCGACCGTGTGCAGCGTCTTGCCTTCGACCTGCAGCGCCTTGATGCGCTTGGTGACGACCGCAACCGCCGTGATGTGGCCGCGATTGGAGCTCACCTTGACGCGATCGCCGGCGCCGACGCCGATCTCCTTGGCCAAGCCTTCGCCGATTTCGACGAACTGCTCGGGTTGGATGATCGCATTGAGGCGAACGTGCTTGGTCCAGTAATGGAAATGCTCGGTCAGCCGATAGGTCGTCGCAACGTGCGGGAAGTTCTCGACCTTGCCGAACGCTTCGCGATCGTCCTTGAACACGCGCGCGGCCGGATTGCTCAGCGCTTGCGGCTGCTTCGGGTTCAATGGATTGTTGGCGAGCGGTGTTTCGAACGGCTCGTAGTGCTCAGGGAAAGGACCTTCAGCCATGCCGGCCTTGGCGAAGAAACGCGCGACGCCTTCGGCATTCATGATGAACGGACCCATGCCGTGGGTCGGATCCTCGTCGGCCTTGAAGTCCGGCACGTCGGCGCCGCCCCAGGCCGTGCCGTTCCATGAGACCAGCTTGCGGGCCGGGTTGAACGGCTTGCCGTTCGGATCGCACGATGCGCGGTTGTACAAGACGCGGCGATTTGCCGGCCACGCCCATGCCCAGTTCAACGTCTGGCCGATGCCGGTCGGATCGGAGTTGTCGCGCCGCGCCATCAGGTTGCCGGTAGGGCCCCACGAGCCGCAAAAGATCCAGCAGCCGCTGGCCGTGCTGCCGTCGTCGCGCAGTTCGGCGAAGCCGGCGAGCTGCTCGCCACCCTTGCGGATGACCTTGGTCGCATCTTTCGGGTCGAGGACGTCCTTCAACGCTTTGCCGGAGTATTCCCGCGCCAATTCCTCGGCGCGCGGACTCTGTGGTTGCGCGTAAGGCCAGTTCAGCTTGACGATCGGATCCGGGAACGCGCCGCCGTCCTTCTGATACAACGCGCGAATGCGCGTGAACAGGCCGCCCATGATCTCCAGATCGCTGCGCGCCTCGCCGGGTGGATTGGCGCCTTTCCAGTGCCACTGCAGCCAGCGTCCGGAGTTCGTCAGCGAGCCGTCCTCTTCGGCGAAGCAGGTCGTCGGCAGACGGAACACTTCGGTCTGGATCTTCGAAGAATCCACGTTGTTGTGTTCGCCGAAATTGCGCCAGAATTCTGACGTTTCGGTCGCCAGCGGATCCATGATGACGAGGAACTTCAGCTGCGCAAGGCTTGCATCCATCTTCGCCTTGTTCGGCGCGGCGGCCAGCGGATTGAAGCCCTGGCAGATGAAGCCGTTGACCTTGCCCTGGCTCATCAACTCGAACGCCTGCAGCATGTCGTACGGCTTGTCGAGCTTCGGCAGATAGTCGTAGCCCCAATGGTTCTCCGCCGTCGCGTTGTCGCCCCACCACGACTTCATGAAGCTGACGAAGAACTTGCCGTAGTTCTGCCAGTAGCTCAGCTGGTTCGGACGCAACGGCTTGGACGCGCGCGCGGCGATGTACTTGTCGTAGTCCTGTTCCTTCTCGCCGGGCAAGGTCATGTAACCGGGCAGCAAGTTCGACATCAAGCCGAGATCGGTCAGGCCCTGGATGTTTGAGTGCCCGCGCAGCGCGTTCATGCCACCGCCGGATACGCCAATGTTGCCGAGCAGAAGTTGCACCATCGCGCCGCAGCGGATCATCTGCGAACCGACCGAATGCTGGGTCCAGCCGAGCGCATACAGGATCGTCATCGCGCGCGTCGGCGTCGACGTCGAGGCGATCATGTCGGCGATCTGCAGGAACTTGTCCTTCGGCGTGCCGCACACCCGCTCGACCATCTCGGGTGTGTAGCGCGAGTAGTGGGTCTTCAGCAGGTTGTACACGCAGCGCGGATGCGCGAGGGTCGGATCGGTCTTGACGAAGCCATCATCGCCGAGCTCGTAGTCCCAGCTCGACTTGTCGTAGCTGCGCTTGTCGGCGTTGTAGCCGGAGTAGATGCCTTCGGTGAACGCGAACTCCTCCTTCACGATGAACGTGAAGTCGGTGTAGTTCTGCACGTACTCCTTCTGCACCTTGTCGTTAGCGAGCAGATAATTGATGAGGCCGCCGAGGAACGCGATGTCGGTGCCGGTACGGATCGGCGCATAGACGTCAGCCACCGACGCCGAGCGCGTGAAACGCGGATCGACGACGATCAGCTTGGCCTTGTTATGGGCCTTGGCTTCGATAACCCACTTGAACCCGCAGGGATGCGCTTCGGCGGCGTTGCCGCCCATGATCAGCACTATGTCGGCATTCTTGATGTCGACCCAGTGATTCGTCATCGCTCCTCGGCCAAACGTCGGGGCAAGACCTGCCACCGTCGGGCCGTGTCAGACCCTCGCTTGATTGTCGAAGGCCAGGAGGCCGAAGCTGCGCGCCACCTTATGGGTCAGATAGCCCACTTCGTTGCTGCTGGCGGAGGCGGCGAGCATGCCGGTCGACAGCCACCGGTTCACGGTGAGGCCATCGGTGTTCTTCTCGATGAAGTTCGCGTCGCGATCGGCCTTCATGAGTTTGGCGATGCGGTCCAGCGCATCATCCCAGCCGATCCGCTGCCACTTGTCCGAACCCGGCGCGCGGTATTCCGGATGAGACAAACGGCTCTTGCTGTGCACGAAATCGATCAGGCCGGCGCCCTTCGGACACAGCGTGCCGCGATTGACCGGATGATCCGGATCGCCCTCGATGTGGAAAATGCTCGCTGTTGCATTTTTCGCACCGTCGCCGAGGCTGTACATCAGCACGCCGCAGGCGACCGAGCAGTAGGGGCACGTGTTGCGCGTTTCGGTCGCGCGCGCGAGCTTGAATTCGCGTACTTCGGCCAACGCCGCGGTCGGGGAAAATCCGATCAGCGCGAGGCTCGATCCTGCCAGGGAAGCGCCACTCACCTTGAGGAACTGGCGCCGGGATAATTCAGCCATGCGAATCTCCTACATGCCTGCGGGCAAGCGGAGTCTAAATCGTCCGCAAGCCGCGCACAATCTGCGCTGCAATACTGCAGAGCCGCAGCAGTGTTTTCACGCTTTGGCCCACCTCGACGCTGCTACGCAGAGCAGCCACTGATGCCTGCGATTCGTGTTGAGGCCGCACCACGGCAAGACTATGATCCAGGTTGTACGATAGACCCGTCGCGATAGCCGCGCGGATGTCCGGCGCGGACTTGGTGGCAGGAGATGGACCGATGAGAACATGGAGCATCGTAATTCTGGCTCTCCTGCTTCAGTCTGGCCTTGCCGGGGCCGAAAGTGGCGCAGCTTGCGGCGGAACAGCGGGCGCCAAATGCCCGGGCCCGAATCAGTTTTGTGACCTCGGCGTCGGTAATTGCCAGACGCCGGATGCCGCGGGTGTCTGCAGGGTGAAGACGCGGATGTGCACGATGGACTACACGCCAGTTTGCGGCTGCGACGGAGTGACCTACGCCAATGCCTGCGGCGCCGCTGCCGCGGGCGCCTCTGTCGATCACGCCGGCGAGTGCGCCAAGAAGAGCTGAGCGGCAACGAGCGGGAGGCACGGACGCC
>DASSGP010000230.1:0-2054 GCA_035693405.1 Rudaea sp.
TTTGCGTTCCAGATGCTGTCGGTCGCGGCCGGCTGGCAGATCTACGACCTGACCCATCGCGCGCTCGACCTCGGCCTGATCGGTCTCGTCCAGTTCGTGCCGTCGCTGCTGCTGGCGCTGCCGGCCGGGCACATCGCCGACCAGTATGACCGCCGCCGCGTCGTGATCGCGTGCATCATCATCGAGTGCCTGGCGATTGCGCTGCTGGCGTTCGTCAGCGGGCGCGGCGCTTTCGGCGAGATGGCAATCCTCGGGACGCTGTTCGCGATCGGCGTCGCGCGCGCGGTCGAATTCCCGACCGCGATGGCGCTGGCGCCGTCGCTGGTTCCGGCGTCGCTGTTCCCGCGCGCGGCCGCGGCCGGCGCGTCGGCGGCACAGACCGCGATGATCGTCGGACCGGCGCTCGGCGGCGTCATTTACGTGGCTGGACCGCACGTCGTCTATGCGGTAGCGGCCGGGCTGTACTTCGTCGCAGCCGTGCTGATGTCGCGTGTACGTTACGAACGCCCGCCCGTGCCGCGCGAGCCGCCGACCTTGCGCTCGCTGTTCGCCGGAATCGATTTCATCCGTCATCGGCCGGTCATTTTCGGTGCGATCTCGCTGGATCTGTTCGCGGTTCTGCTCGGCGGCGCAACGGCGCTATTGCCGATCTTCGCGCGCGACATCCTGCATACCGGCCCGTGGGGCCTGGGTCTGCTGCGCGCCGCGCCTGCGGTCGGCGCGCTGACGATGTCGTTCTGGCTCGCGCACCACGCGCTGGAACGCAACGTCGGCCGGACCATGTTCGCTTCGGTGGCCGGCTTCGGTGTCGCAACGCTGCTGTTCGCGCTGTCGACCTCGTTCCTGCTGTCGCTCGGCGCGCTCTTCGCGCTCGGTGCGCTCGACATGATCAGCATGGTCATCCGCTCGGCGCTGGTGCAACTCGAAACACCCGATGCGATGCGCGGCCGTGTCAGCGCTGTCAACGCGATCTTCATCAATACTTCGAACCAGCTCGGCGAGTTCGAATCCGGTGTCACCGCAGCCTGGTTCGGCACCGTGCCGTCGGTGTTGATTGGCGGTATCGGCACGCTCGTCGTCGTCGGATTGTGGATGTGGTGGTTCCCGGCACTGCGCGGGCGTGATCAACTGCACACGCACGAGACCGGAGCGCGGCCGTAAAGACCCTACCAAGATACCGTTCGCCCTGAGCGTAGCGCCGAAGGCGCGAAGTCGAAGGGTCTAGTGTTTCGGCCTCTCTCGGCCATCCATGGCCTTCGAGGCACTTGGGCTCCTGCCCATGACTTCGCTCGCTGCGCGAGCTACGCTCAACACGAACGGTTTATTGCAGTGCCACCGATGAATTCTCCACGCAAGATCATTCACGTCGACATGGATGCGTTCTACGCCTCGGTCGAGCAGCGCGACGATCCGGCGTTGCGCGGACGGCCGGTCGTGGTCGCCTGGCGCGGATCGCGCTCGGTCGTGTGTGCGGCGTCCTACGAGGCGCGCGTCTTCGGCGTGCGCTCGGCGATGCCGGCCGGGCGCGCCGAACGCCTGTGTCCCGACGCGGTATTCGTGCCGCCGGACTTCACGCGCTATCGGGCCGTATCGCGCCAGGTGCGTGAGATCCTGCTGCGCCATACCGACCTGGTCGAACCGTTGTCGCTCGATGAAGCGTATCTCGACGTCACCGCGCCGAAGTCGGCGTTGTCGTCGGCGACCGAAGTGGCGAAATGCATAAGGCAAGAAATACACGAACAGACGAAGCTGACTGCCTCAGCCGGCGTCGCGCCGAACAAATTCCTCGCCAAGATCGCTTCGGACTGGCGCAAGCCGGACGGGCTGTTCGTGATTCGGCCGCACGAAGCCGAAGCGTTCCTCGCCCCACTGCCGGTCGCGAAGATACCCGGCGTCGGCAAAGTCATGGACGCCAAGCTCGAAGCGCTCGGCATCCGCACCTGCGCCGATCTGCGCAGGCACGACGTGCGCGAACTCGAGCGCCGCTTCGGCCGCTACGGCCGCCGCCTTTCGGAGCTGGCCCTCGGCATCGACGAACGCGCGGTCAATCCGGA
>DASSGP010000231.1:0-16518 GCA_035693405.1 Rudaea sp.
GTCAGGCGCGTGCGGTTATACGCATCGCCCGCCAGGCGAATCGCCTCGGCCTGGGTCGGATAGGCGTGCAGCACGCGCGCGAGCGTGCGCAAGCCCAAGCCTGCCATCATCGCCAGTGTGATCTCATTGATCATGTCGCCCGCGTGGCGCGCGACGACCGTCGCGCCGAGAATCTTGTCGCTGCGTCCCCTGACGTGCACTTTTACGAAGCCTGCGGTTTCGCTGTCGGCGACCGCCCGATCGATCTCGTGCATCGGGATCGTGAACGTCTTGACCGGAATGCCGCTCCGGTTGGCTTCGCGCACCGACATTCCGACCTGTGCGATTTCCGGATCGGTATACGTGCAGCGCGGGATCACCATCCTGCTCCAGCGCTCGCGCCGGCGGAACAGCGCATTGTGCACCGCGATGCGCGCCGAGGCCGTGGCGGTGTCGACGAAACTCTGGTCCAGACACACGTCGCCCGCGGCATAGATTTGCGCGTTGCCGGTGCGCAGAAAATCATCGACGCAAACACCACGAAGCGAATCGCATTCCACGCCGACCGCTTCCAGATTCAGTCCCTCGACGTTCGGTGTCCGGCCGGCGCCGGCCAGTATCGCGTCGACGCCGATCGTGTTGTGGTAATCGTCACTGACGAGATCGACGAGCTTTTGGCCGCCCTCCATGCGCACGGCGATCGCGGTGGTGTTGAGCCGCACTTCGATGCCATCGCGTGACAATGCTTCGGACAAGATCTGTGCCGCGTCGCGCTCCTCCTGGCCGAGGAACAGTGGTTTGTTCTGCACGATCGTGGTTTGGGAACCGAGTCGGCAGAAAGCCTGCGCCTGTTCGCAACCGAGCGGGCCACCACCGATTACGAGCAGACGGCGCGGAAGTTCGGTCAGCTCGAAAATCGTCTCGTCGGTCAGGCAGCCGGCTTCGGCGAGCCCGGGGATCCTCGGTATATGCGGCCGTGCACCGGTTGCAATCAGTGCGCGGCGGAAACGGACCTTCCCATCACCGACGTCCAGCGTATCGCTGGCAATGAAGCGTGCGTCGCCGAAATAAACGTCGATGCCGGCCGCGGCCAGTCGTTGCGCAGAATCATCGCGGCTCAAGCGCGCGCGAACCCGCCACACACGCTCCATCGCCCCGGCGAAGTCGACACGCACGTCGCCGGGGATCAGTGCGCCATAATTTTGCGCATCGCGCATGTCGGCGTAGATGCGCGATGTGCGGATCAGCGTCTTCGACGGCACGCTGCCGAAATTCAGATTGATGCCGCCGATCGCGTTGCGTTCGATCAATGCGACTCTGGCCCCGCGCGCGGCGGCGGTTTTGGCCGCGGCAATGCCGGCCGGACCGGCCCCTATGATCGCCAGATCATAGCGGCTGGCCGATTGCGGGTTGCGCCAACCGACCGGCCGCGTGTTGGCGACGCGTTCGCGATCCGACCTGGCGCGTGAAACGTTGACCGAGGGGTCGCTGCGCATCGACATCATCGCGCTCCGCGGCCCATCGATTGCCGGAGCCAGCCCCCGCGGAAACCGGCGCCATGCAGGCCGGCGCGAATGTACGGGTTCTCGCGCATCAACTGCCAGACGCGTTCGCTGCGATGATTTTCTATCATCATCACTACGATGCCTTGATCGAGTCCATAGTGCCCGGCCGAAATCCAGGCGCGGCCATCGGCGGCCGCGAGCGTCGGGTTGAAGCCGCTTGTCAGCCGCCCCCCGGGCAACGCTTCTGGATAGCGCTCGAGCATATTGCGCAACGAATGCATGACCGCCTCGGGTGCGAACGGCAACGACGCCAGCACGCTTGCGGCGGACAGGGTGCCGTCATCCGGGCCGTAAGGCACGCTGCGCGCGGCATAGCCGTACAGTCGCCGGCGCTCGTTTGGCGTGTCCGGGCGCTCGTCGCTCGGGCCATCGCACGCCGACAGTCCCCAGCAGTTCTCGTCGTAACCGGCAAACTCGCGCGGATTGCGCCGCGCATACTCGCGCTGGATGCAGACTGCGCGCCGGCTGTTTTCGAAGTAGTCCGAACGTTTCTCGCGCATGAACTCGTCGGCTATTCCGCGAAAATCGATCCATGCATGCGAAAACTGATGGATGAACAGCGGCCCGGCATACAGGCAATCGATATCGTAGAGATTTTCCCACTGGTAGGTGAGTGTCCAATTCCGGTAGCAATCGCTGGCGATCGGGTGTGTCGGCGAGCCCAACGCGAGCGCGTAGAGCAATATCGCTTCGCTGTAGCCTTCCCAGCCGTAATGCAAGAAGCCACACTCGGGTTTCCAGCCCTGGCGGATCGTGTCCGCATCGTCCTGCGCCCAACGCCAGTCGACACGCCGGTACAGGAAGTCGACCAGTGCGCGCAGGTCGCTCTCGTCCGGCGTTGCCGCGTCGAAATACTGGCTCGCGGTCAGCATGCCGCCGATCAGCAGCGCCGTGTCGACCATCGAAAGCTCCGACTGCCAGACGCGAGCGCCGGTTTCGATGTCGAGAAAATGATAGTAGAAGCCTTTGAACCCAGTCGCTGCGGGACCGCCACTTTGATCGCTGTCGCGGAAGAAGCGCAGTGCCGAAAGGCAGTATTGGACCGCGGTATCGCGCCGCATCCAGCCGCGCTCGACGGCGATCGGATAGGCCGACAGCGCGAAGCCGACCACGGCGATGCTGACCGGGGAATTGGCGCGCGAATTGTCAGCGACCAGCCCGTTGTGCGGATTTGTCGCCGTCGGAAAGTAGTCGAACGCCGCACGCTGCAGCTGGTCGAGCAATCCCTCATCTGCCGATAGGTTGGTGCAGGCCATCCGGCGGATGCTACTCCGGCTGCATGAACGCGGGCTTGGTAATGCTCACGGATGCCGAAAACCGAACGCGCGGGACGCGGTTCCGCCTACGCCGCGTCACGAGCGAGCCGGCCGATGATTACACGGTGCTCAGCCTGATCCGGCTGGTCGCGCGGCTCAAGAAACTCGAGGCGCAAATGTATAAACGCGCGCAGAACCTGTTCGAGGATGCGGCGCGCGTGCGCGATGAGATCAAGCGTGTGCGCGATGCGGCGATGCTGACGTAGGGCCGCGCGTCGCGTGGCCGACGCTGGCGGCGTAACCCTGTGCGCGATGAGGGTCAGGGCCTTGACTCGAGGTCGACAAGTTTCCCGGCCCTAACCCCAACCCCTCTCCCGGAGGGAGAGGGGGCCAAAAGATGCGTTCGTCCTGAGCGTAGCGCCGCAGGCGCGAAACCGAAGGACAGCCTTGCGGTCAGCGCATCTTCACGCAACTGTCGTATTCGGCCTGGGAAATCTTGCCATCCTGATCCTTGTCGCAACTGCTGAAATTCTGCGCCAGCCAACTGTTCGGCATGGCGTCCTCCTGGGTCAGGTAACCCTTGTCGTGGCCCTTGACCACGCTCCAGTCTTCCGGCCCCGAACTCTGGATGTTGTGCGGGTCTTTCCGGGCCGCTTGCATCGGCGTCTCGTTCGCCATCTGGTCGGTCGGCGTCGGATCAGTCGACGGTGGCGCGGTTGCCGGCGGCGGCGTCTGGGCGAAAGCTGGACACGCCATCGCAATGATCAGAAGCGCATGCAGTGGTGAAAATTTCATGGGTCTCTCCATCCTGGTGCCGACAGCGGATTCGGCGCAAGATTTCTAGCGCGGCATTTGGTCGTTGCGCGGGCACCGCCGTCGATGGGAGCCTTCCTGACGCAGCGGCCCAACCGGAGGCCGCATCGGCATCGGTGGGCGCGTGATGTGCTGCAAGGTTTGTGCGCGCGCTGCTTCCGGCGCGGTTCGCCTTCAGGTTGTGTTGTGCTTGCGCGCGGAGTGCCGGCTAAACCGTACGGTTCCTTGCGGATATGGCAGCCGCCGCAATCACTACAGCACCTCCGTCGCACATACCGTCGGGGCGCAAAATGCACGGCTTGCCGGCGAACCTCGTGCAGGTCGCAGGACCGACTCTCAAGAGTCGGCCGCAGCGTAGGCAAGCCCGCTACCGACGCAGCGGCCAGACTTGCACTCGTCATCACCAGCGAGATCGCGGCGACGGGCGCAACTGGGAACTTCGGCCGGGGCCGCCCGCGAGAAGGCGCGTTGACGTGTTCGCTATCGCTCGGGAAGCCCGCGCGACGATCGCCTAGCTATTGTGCCTCCGCACTGGCTCGGCTATTCTTGCGCCCCCTTTGTGGGCAGTTAGCTCAGCGGTAGAGCACTACCTTGACATGGTAGGGGTCACAGGTTCGATCCCTGTACTGCCCACCACGAAATCAATAACTTAGCGATTTCGTCTCCATCGAGTACGGCAAACGTACGGCGGCCAACCCGAGAATTTGGCATCACAAAGATTGATGCACATCGGCAAACGGACGTCGCGCTGTTGCGAACGCGTGCTCATCTACTACTCTGCACAGCAATAGCGAGCTTTCCGTCGAGCGCGTGGTGTGTCGGTCGCTCATCCACCTTTCGAAGCTGAGCCCGTGCCGGAGGTAACCGTCAAAAATATCGCGGAATTGGGCCGTTGTGCGGAGTCTTGCGATCGGATAGATCGAACATCAGCTCATCGATGTAGCACCAACCCCACCCCTCGGGCGGATCGTAACCCTCGATGATCGGGTGCTTGGTCGCGTGGAAGTGTCTTGTGGCATGCCGGTTTGGCGAATCATCGCAGCAGCCGACGTGTCCGCAGGTGCGGCAGATGCGCAGGTGCACCCAAACGCTACCGCTTTTCAGGCACTCCTCGCAGCCCAGAGCACTGGGCGTGACTTCGAGTATTTGATCCAGGTGCTTGCATGAGTCGGCCATGATCCCAGGTCTCCTGTTTGTCAAAGGGATGTCGCGTCAGTCGTTGCGAGGAAACGGTGCAATGCCTGCACAACCTGCGCGCCCTCGCCGATCGCCGCGCCCACGCGCTTGACCGAGCCCGACCGCACGTCGCCAACGGCGAAAACACCGGGCACCGACGATTCCAGCGCGCCCGCCGTGCGCACGCTACCGTCGGGCTGAGCGATGCCGGTGACGACAAAGCCGTTCTTGTCGACGACCACGCCGCATCCATCGAGCCATTCCGTTGCCGGATCGGCGCCGACGAACAGGAACAGGTTGCGGATCGCGCGGATTGTCTCTTCACCGCTTGCCCGATTCCGCCATCGCACGCGATCGAGCCCGGCTGTCGAACCTTCGAGGCCGACGACTTCGGTATGCGTTATCAGCTCGATATTCGCCGTTGCCTCGATGCGCTCGATCAGGTAGCGCGACATGCTCGACTCCAGACCATGGCTGCGCACCATCATCAGGACTTTCGCGACGTGGCCGGACAAAAACACCGCGGCCTGTCCGGCCGAATTGCCGCCGCCGACCAGGATGACTTCCGTTCCGGCGCACAGTCTCGCTTCGATCGGAGACGCCCAGTACCAGACGCCACGGCCTTCGAACTCTGCCAGATTTTCGATCGCCGGCCGCCGATAGCGTGCGCCGCTGGCGATCACGATCGCCCTGGCGCGCAGCCGGCTGCCGGTCCCGATGTCCAGCGCCAACGCCCCATCGGATCGCGAGCAATCCAGATAGCTGACTTGAAGGGGAATCAGCATCTCTGCTCCGAACTTCTGTGCCTGGACGAACGCGCGACCTGTCAGAGCTTGGCCAGTAATGCCCGTCGGAAAACCCAGGTAGTTTTCGATACGCGCGCTGGCTCCGGCCTGACCGCCAAATGCGCGCGCATCGAGAACCACGACCGACAACCCTTCCGACGCCGCGTACACCGCGGTGGACAGGCCAGCCGGTCCGCAGCCTACGACAGCGACATCATATAGATCCTTGCTCGGCGCTTTCGCTACCATCCCCAACCGCTGCGCCAGAACCGATTCGGGCGGGTTCTTCAGCACGCTCCCATCGGGACAGACGACGAGTGGCAGGTCCTGCTCGCCGTCGCAGTGCCGTTCGACCAGGAAGCCCGCCTCCGGACTCGTTTGCGGATCCAGCAGGTGATGCGGATACGCGTTGCGACTGAGAAAACCCTGCAAGCGAATCGTCCCGGCGGACGTCGATGGGCCGATCAGCACGGGACCACCTGCGCCGCTCTGAATCAAACCGACGCGACGCAAAATGAGCGCGCGCATGATGCGCTCCCCGAGATCGGCTTCCGCAATCAATAAAGCGCGCAAACTCTCTGGAGCAATCAACAGGGTTTCAACTTCGCCTTCCGCGCGGCCATCGACCAGCGCGGCGCGATCGGATAGCTGACCAACTTCGCCCAGGAAATTCCCGGGCCCGTGTTCCACTATCGGTGTGATGTGTCCGAGACCGTCGCGCTGAGTGATCGCGACATGGCCTGAAAGGACGACAAACATGCCGGGTCCGGGCTTGCCGGTCTCGCACAAGAGCTCGCCATCGCCAAAACGCATCGGGACGCCGAAGTGGCGCAGCCGTTCGATTTCCAGCGCACTCAGCACGGGAAACGCCTGGTCGTAGCGCTGGAACACTCCAGGCCGCGCTTCGACCTGTTCGGTTTCGACTCCTCTGTCGGTTTCGGATGGCACGAAATCGCTCCTGCACGCGGCGAGAGTCAAACATAGCGCAATCCCTGCATCACGGAAACGATTCGACAAACGTCCACGTGGACGGCATCGGCAATCATTGGCGTAGGTGACTCGCCGGAGGCAATGACCCCATCCATCGTGAGGCGGCTCATGGCCGCTTTGAGTCGGCCGCCACCTTCACGTACATTTACCGAGACCTAATACCAGCCTGGCGGGTTTTCCGCCGTAAAATCGCCGAGCATTGGACCAATCGAGGGTGCATCGATGGAAATCTCGAGTTTTCTTGAGTTGCTCGCGAAGCGCCAAGGCTCTGATGTGTTTCTGAGTCCGGGTGGTCCACCGTGCATCAAGATCAACGGCACCACCTACCACCTGCGCCATGACGCGCTCACGAGCGAGCAAACGCAGTCCATGGCTTACGCGCTGATGAGCGAGCGCCAGCAGAAGGAATTCGAACAGGTCATGGAAATGAACCTGGCAGTTGCTCTCACCGGCATCGGACGGTTCCGCCTGAATATCTACCGGCAGCGGGGCGACGTCGCGATCGTCGCGCGTTACATCAAGGCGAACATTCCCTCGCTCGAGGAACTCAATCTGCCCGCGGTTCTCGGCGATCTGATCATGACGCCGCGTGGCCTCATTCTCGTTGTCGGCAGCACGGGGTCCGGCAAATCAACGACGCTGGCTTCGATGCTCGACTATCGCAACGAGCGGCGCACCGGGCACATGCTGACGATCGAGGAACCGATCGAGTTCCAGCACACGCACAAGCAGTCCATCGTCGACCAGCGCGAAATCGGCATCGACACTTTGAACTACGCGAACGCACTGAAGAACGCCATGCGCGAGGCGCCGGACGTGATCCTGATCGGCGAAATTCGCGATCGCGAGACGATGCAGCACGCCATTGCCTATGCCGAGACCGGGCACCTGTGCCTTTCTACCCTGCATGCAAACAATGCGAACCAGACCATGGACAGGATCATCAACTTCTTTCCGGACACGGCCCGGCACCAGTTGCTGATCGACCTCTCCCTCAACCTGCGCGCGGTGATTTCGCAACGCCTCGTCCGCACGGTCGACAATCAGCGCGTTCCCGCGCTCGAGCTGCTGCTGCGGACTCCATTTGTGTCCGACCTCATCGCCAAGGGCGAGATCGAAGGAATCAAGGATGCCATGAAGCAAGGCGCGGCGATCGGCATGACTACGTTCGATCAGTCCCTCTACAAGCTCTACGCAGCTGGCCGGATCAGCTACAAGGAAGCGATCGTCAACGCCGACTCACAGACGGACCTGGCCCTGCAGATTCGTCTTGTCGGTCCGGCGCCGCAGGAAGGACACCTCGATCCGGAAGTGCTGACGTTGGTCGACATTGCCGAGCCGACGGCGCCGCACGAAAAGCACCTGCGTGATTGAGCAGCCGACAACGGACAGGCGCGGCCGAGGGCCTCGTGAGTTGTGATCCGGTTCAGCGAAAGTGTGAGATCAGGTCGTTCCACCCACAACGCGGAGAGTCATCATGGCAAAAAGTCAGGCCACAAAAGGCGAGCTGAAGCACCGGCGCGAGGCACCCCTGGTCACGCCGACCGATCTGAAGGGTCGTGCCACGCGCGACATCAGCGCCGGAATGAACGCGATCCTCGCTGACGTGTTCGCGTTATATTTGAAGACGAAGAACTTTCACTGGCACATGAGCGGGCCGCACTTTCGCGACTATCACCTCCTGCTCGACGAGCACGCCGATCAGCTCTATGCGATGACCGATCCGATCGCGGAGCGCATCAGGAAAGTCGGCGGATCGACGCTCCGGTCGATCGGCCATATCGCACGCCTTCAACGCGTCAAGGACAACGATGCGGACTATGTCGATCCATTGGACATGCTGGCGGAGCTGCGTGAGGACAATCAGGAGCTCGCCACGCGCCTGCGCGAGGTACACGGCGTCGTCGACGAACATCGCGACATCGCCACGGCCAGCCTGATAGAGGTCTGGATCGACGAAACGGAACGCCGCACATGGTTCCTGTTTGAGTCGAGCCGACGCGGTGCCTGAGCCGCCTCGGCGTAAAGATTGGCCCTTGAAACCGGCTCGCACATGACCTGCGGCCGGCGGGCGCTTGCCATCCCGATCTGTTTGGCTGACGCGCAGAACGACGCACACCTTCGCACCGACAGCCATCCGGCGTAGTCTCGAGGCGCGCGTAACCGAGCACTGGTGATGACAGCCTTCGTCGAATTCGAGCAAGTGGCCTACGGCGTCGACGGACGGGAAATCCTGCGTGGGATCGACCTGAGTCTGGATCGTAACGAAACGCTGGTCCTGCTCGGGCGCAGCGGCTCGGGCAAGACGACATTGCTCAAGCTGGTAAATGGCCTGTTGAGCCCGTCATCAGGTGACGTGCGTTTCGAACACCGGCGCGTCGCGGAATGGGACCCGATCCGGTTGCGCCGCCGGATCGGCTACGTGATCCAGGACGGCGGGTTGTTCCCGCACATGACAGTCGCGCGCAACGTCGGGCTCGTGCCTGAGCTCGAAGGATGGCCAGCGAAGAAGATCCAGGTGCGTGTCGATGAACTCCTCGATGCGGTCGGATTGGAGCCCGGGGTCTATGCGACGCGCTATCCGAGGCAACTCTCGGGCGGCGAGAAGCAGCGCGTCGGCATCGCGCGTGCGCTCGCCGCCGATCCGCCGTTGCTGTTGCTCGACGAGCCGTTCGCCGCGCTCGACCCGGTGACGCGCTACGACATGCAGCAGCACTTCCTTCGGCTGCGCAAGAATTTCGAAAAAGCTGCCTTGTTCGTGACGCACGACTTGCGCGAAGCCCTGCTTCTGGGTTCGCGCATCGCGCTGCTGCACGAAGGCCGCGTGGAATGGATTGGCCCGCGCAACGAATTCATGCAGGCAACGTCGCCGCATGCGCGCACGTTCCTTCGCACACTCGAGCTGGAGCCGGCGCAGTGAGCGCATTCACGCTCGAGATCGTGCGCACATCGGGCGAACACGTCGTGCTCGTTGCTACAGCTGTGATCGCTGCGTTTGTCGTTGGCGCACCGGCGGCCATTGCGCTGACACAGCACGCGCGCTCGCGACGCTGGGTGCTTGGCCTGGTCAACGTGATCCAGACGATTCCAAGCCTGGCGCTGTTCGGCGTGCTGCTGCCGATTCCGCTGATCGGCGGCATCGGCAAGCGCACGGCGATCATCGTTCTGGCGCTGTACGCCCTCTTGCCGATCATGCGCAACATGGTGGTAGGGATACTCGGGATCGAGGCAAGCATCCGCGAATCCGCCCTTGCAATGGGCATGACCCGCCAACAGATACTCTGGCGGGTCGAGATTCCGCTGGCGTTGCCGACGATTCTGGCCGGTCTGCGCATAGCAATCGTCTCGACCATTGGAACCGCGACCGTTGCGGCCGCTATCGGCGGCGGCGGTCTCGGTACTTTCATATTCCGCGGGATCGCGACGGCGGACTTGACGACCGTGCTCGCCGGCGCCGTTCCTGCCGCTGTCATGGCAATCATCGCCGACGAGGTTCTTGAATGGGCAGAGCGGCACTTCTCGGTCTGATTGTCCTGCTGGCGGCGTGTAGCTCCTCGAACCCCACGGTTGTGGTCGCCTCGAAAAATTTCACCGAACAGGTGATTCTCGGCGAAATCATCGCCGCGCAGATCGAGCGCCGGCTGCACATCGATGTCGACCGCAAACTGAATCTCGGCGGCACGCTGCTCGCGCACGAGGCGCTGACCAGCGGATCGATCGACCTTTATCCCGAATACACCGGCACCGCGCTGACCGAGGTTCTGCGCCGTCCGATCGAAAAGGATGCGTCAGTCGTGCTCGATCAGGTGCGGCAGGGTTACCGGGCTCTGCACGTAACCTGGCTCGAGCCCTTCGGGTTCAACAACACGTTTGCGATGGTCATGCTGGCGAAGACGGCGAACGAGAACCGCGTGCGGACGCTGAGCGATGCCGCCGCGAGGCCCTGGCGGCTCGCTGTCGGCTCTGAATTCACGGAGCGGCCTGACGGGCTGACTGGCCTGGTACAAACATACGGCTTGAAAATCGAAGGCGAGCCGGTCTTGATGGATCTCGGGCTGCTCTATGCCGCCCTCAAGACCGATCGCGTCGATCTGGCCGCGGCCAATGCGACCGACGGAATGCTGGGGCATCCGGAGTTCGTGATGCTCGAAGACGACCGCCGCTATTTTCCGCCGTATGAATGCGCGATCGCGGTTCGCGACGATACGCTCAAGCGCCTGCCGGGACTGCAGGCTGCGCTCGCGGAATTGTCGGGCCGCATCACCGGGCCGGCGATGCGTCGCATGAACGAGGAAGTCGACATCGACCACAAGGCGCCGGCGGACGTCGCGCGCGAATTCCTGGAGACGTGGAAATGAGCGCCGATGCCACGCACTTCGATGCGATCGTGCTGGGCGCCGGCCAGGCCGGTCCGCCACTCGCGGTCGATCTGGCGAACGCCGGGCAGAAGGTGGCGCTGGTCGAACGCAAGGATTTCGGCGGCACCTGCGTCAACACGGGCTGCATTCCGACCAAGACGCTGCTCGCGAATGCCCGCGTCGCGCATGTGGCGCGGCGCGCCGGCGACTACGGTGTTTCGATTGGCGCCGTGTCCGTCGACATGAAGAAGGTCAAAGAGCGTAAGGACGAGGTGTCGGGAGCCTCGCGCGACGGCGTCGAGAAGTGGCTGCGCTCGACGCCGAACTGCAGCGTTTACACCGGGCACGCGCGCTTCGTCGCCGACCGCAAGATCGAGCTCGATGGAAGGCCCATGACCGCCGACCGCATCTTCATCAACGTCGGCGGCCGCGCAGCGATTCCGCGAATCGCTGGACTCGAAACCGTCCCCTATCTGACGAATTCGTCGATGATGGACGTCGACTTCCTGCCGGAACATCTCGTGATCGTCGGCGGCAGTTATGTCGCGATCGAGTTCGCACAGATGTACCGGCGCTTCGGCAGCCGTGTGACGATCTTGCAGCGCGGCCCGCGCCTGGTCACGCGCGAAGATGAAGACGTCTCGAAAGCCATGCTCGACCTGCTCGCCAACGAGCAGATCGATGTGCGTCTGGACGTTGACAGCATCGCCGTGCGGAAGTCCGACGCGGGCATCGTCGTGCTGGCGGCGGCGCGCGGCGGGAAATCCGAGATTGCCGCCTCGCACCTCCTGCTTGCCACTGGCAGGATGCCGAATACCGACGACCTGGGCCTCGAAAATACGTCGATCAAACGCGACGAACACGGCTACGTCGTCGTCGATGATTTATTGCAGACCAACGTGGCCGGCGTCTGGGCGCTCGGCGATTGCAATGGCCGCGGCGCGTTCACCCATACTTCGTACAACGACTACGAAATCGTTGCCGCGAACCTGTTGCGCCAGGAATCGCGTCGCGTGAGCGACCGCATCGTTACGTATGCCGTCTTCACCGACCCGCCGCTCGCGCGCGTCGGGATGACCGAGGCGGATATTCGCAACGCGAACAAACGTGCGCTGGTCGGCACGCGGGCCATGACGCGCGTCGGCCGAGCCCACGAACGCGGCGAGACCCGCGGATTCCTGAAGGTGTTCGTCGATGCCGATACGCAACTGATCCTGGGCGCGTGCTTCCTCGGCATAGAGGCCGACGAAGCCATTCATTGCGTGACCGACGTGATGTATGCGCGCAAGCCGTATACGACGATCACGCACGCGGTGCACATCCACCCGACCGTGTCCGAGTTGATTCCGACCGTCTTCGAAAACCTCAAGCCGTTGGAGGGCACATGATGCTCAACACGACGAGCGTGCGATCGCAGCTTCTTTCGAGGCTGCACAACGCGCGCGCGGAAACCGACGCGCTGTTCTTGACCGTCAAGCCGGAGTTCCTGTTCGAGCGGCCGATTGCCGAACGCCACCGGCTGGCGTTCTACATCGGCCATCTCGAAGCGTTCGACTGGAATCTGTTGAGCCTGCCGCTCGGGCTGAGCAGCGAACACCAGGCGCTGGATACTCTATTTGCGTTCGGAATCGATCCCGTCGACGGCCAGCTGCCCGGCGATCAGCCTTCCGACTGGCCACCGTTGCAGGAATTCTTTCGTTATCGCGAGCAGGCGCGCGCGAAACTCGACGCGGTCTTGCATCTCAACGATTTCCATTCCGCCGAGAACCCGCGGATCGATCAACTGCTGAACGTGGCGATTGAACATCGGCTGATGCATGCGGAAACGCTCTCCTACCTGATGCACCAGATGCCGTTCGACCAAAAGTGCGGGTCCTCTGCGCCCAGCCGACCCGCGCCGCACACGCTCGTGCCGGATACGGTGAGCATACCGGCTGGAACAACCATGCTCGGCGCGAGCAGTTCTTCGGGCGAGTTCGGCTGGGACAACGAATTCGAAGCACACGCGGTCCATGTACCGGCGTTCACCATCGACAAATACAAGGTGACGAACCGGCAATACCTCGCGTTCCTCGACGACGGTGGCTATGCGCGCCGGGAATTGTGGACGGATGCAGACTGGACCTGGAGGGATTCGAATGCAATTCAGCACCCGGCGTTCTGGCTGCAACGGAACGGCCAATGGCACTGGCGATCGATGTTCGATGCGATCCCGCTGCCGCTGGATTGGCCGGTCTATGTGAGTTGCGCCGAAGCCGGCGCCTACGCGCGCTGGGCCGGACGCAAGTTGCCGAGCGAGGCGCAGTGGCAGCGAGCCGCGTTTGGCGCGGACCGCGGCACCGTCATCGACGATCTTGCCGAGACGCCGCTGCATTTCGACCCGCTTGCCGTTGACTCTGTCGAACTTGTTCGGACGGGACCATTTCCCGTCGCGGGCATGCGCGGCAATGGCTGGGAGTGGACGTCGACCGTATTCGCGCCGTTCGCCGGCTTTCACCGGTTTGATTTCTACCCCGGCTATTCCGAACCGTTTTTCGACGGCAAGCATTTCGTGTTGAAAGGGGGCAGCGTGCGCACCGCCCCGTCAATGCTGCGGCCGAGTTTCCGCAACTGGTTCCAGCCGCATTATCCGTACGTCTACGCCGGCTTCCGCTGCGTCGACACGTAAGAAGGAGCACACCTGTCATGACAGCTCTCACGACGCCCGGTATTCCGGAGCAGAAGCAATTTGCAGACGAAGTACGCGGTGGATTGAGCCGCAGAGGCCAAAAAGAACTGCCTTCCAAATATCTTTATGACAACCTCGGCTCGGCGCTGTTCGATGCAATCACGCTGTTGCCGGAATACGGGCTCACGCGGGCGGACGAGCGGATTCTGCAACGTCATGCGCGCGACATCGCGAAATACATCCCGCAGCGAACCATGGTGTCGGAACTCGGCAGCGGCAGCGGTCGCAAGACGCGCCCGATTCTCAACGCGCTGCGCATACGCGCACCATTGTCGTATTACCCGATCGAAATCTCGTCCGCCGCGCTGGCGTCATGCGAGATGGAGCTTCGCGATATCGAGTCGGTCAGCATCGTCGGCGTGGAAAGTGAATACCTGGCCGGCCTCGCCGACGTCGCCGAGCGACGCGCTGCGGGCATGCATCTGTTTGTTCTGTTCCTCGGCAGCACGATCGGCAATTTCGACGCCGGTGCGGATGCGCGGTTCCTGCGCGAAGTCCGGCGTATCCTCCGGGCCGGTGATTCCCTGCTGCTCGGCACCGACCTGATCAAACCGCGCGAGCAGTTGATCGACGCCTACCACGATTCGCGCGGCGTCACCGCAGCATTCAATCTCAACCTGCTCGGTCGCATCAATCGCGAACTGCACGCCGATTTCGACCTGCGCCGGTTCGAGCACCTCGCGCGTTTCAACGAAACCACGCAGAGCGTCGAGATGCACCTGCGCTCGCGGCGTGAACAGTCGGTGACGATTCGCGATTGCGATTTGACCGTCGCATTTGCCTCAGGCGAGACGATCTGGACGGAAAGCAGCCACAAGTACACGCCGCACGGCGTTTCCGAGCTCGCAAACGCTTCAGGGTTCACGATGCAGGCACAGTGGATCGACGAGAAATGGCCGTTCGCAAACTCGCTGCTCCTCGCCGTGTGAGAGCCGCCCCGCGCTGGCGGGATGACCGGGGCGTCGTTGTCGGTCGTGGACTTATGCGACGCGCGGCGTCGCGTGGCCCAGCGGCATGCCGATCAATCGGTAGAGCGGATAGATTTCGCCTTCGTTGCGCTCCACGTATTCGGACAGTGTTGCGGAAATCTCGTCGGCTGCGGCGCGGGTCGCGCTGCCGCTGACGACTGCCTGCAGCAACTCTTCCAGGCGGCGAACGAGGCGGCGCGTGAGGGCGACCATGACGAGGCGCAGTCGCACCAATTGCCGACGCGCATGCTCATCGTATTCGACGCCACGCGCGATGACCGGATACAACCAAAGTGCCTCGGTGCGACGCAGTTCGTGCAATTGACTTGCGCAGTCGCGGATTGCGCAGACCGCGGCTTGAGGATCGTCTTCGAGACTGCACAGCAACGCGGCGAAGCGTGCGTTCAACTCGCCGTGCCCGGCAATCAAGCGCGCCAGGAGCCCGTCATCGAAAGGCACGCGTGTATCCAAAGCCAGGAATTCGCTCGACCGGGCTGCTTGCATTGCTGTGAACTTGAACATGGCGACCTCCGCAACAACAGGGTTTTCGGTAGCCTGAATGATCCTTGGATACCGTAAGGCATGAGAAGACGCGTCCTTGCGTCTAGCGGTGTCCAGGCGCAAGAGATGTGCCACCCGCCCTGTTTCGCTCCCATGCGCTTTTGCCCGCACCCGGCCGGGCGATTCGCCGGCCTCGGGACAAATATCCTGCAATTTGCAAGGTCGAATGCGGTGGCGCCGCCTCACGGCCCTTTTTGGCCGGCTGTTGGCGAAAGCCTTTTGGGTGCGACTCGGTCTTGACTGTGTGCCATGACCGTGCGCAGCGAGGATCTTCGATGGGTGATGACGCATCTCTGGAAACGAATGTCGGCCGGCGACGGCTGCTGCTTGGCATCGCGGCGAGCCTGTCGACGGCAGGATTGCTCGTCATGACCCGTTTCGCCGGATCGCGTGCGAACGCTGCATCGCCCGCAACGTTCGAGGTCACGCACAGCGATGCAGAGTGGCGCGCGCTGCTGACGCCGGAACAGTTCACCGTCCTGCGCCAGGAAGGAACCGAGCGGCCGTTCACGAGCTCGCTCGATCGCGAAAAACGCCAAGGCACGTTTTCCTGCGCGGGATGCGACAACGACCTTTTTTCGTCAAAGGCGAAATTCGACAGCGGCACCGGCTGGCCCAGTTTCTGGCAACCGCTGCCGAATGCAGTCAATGATGCGAGTCGCGCGGCGATGGGCATGTTCGGTGCGGAGATTCATTGCCGCCGCTGTGGTGGCCATCTCGGCCACGTGTTCGACGATGGGCCAGCGCCGACCGGACTGCGCTATTGCATCAATGGCGTCGCGTTGAAGTTCGCGGCATCCGCATGACAAGGATGAAGGAAATCCCGGTGATCGAAAACAACGCGACTTCTGGCACGCGCACGCTTCCCTGGCTGGTAATCGGCGCGCTCGCGTTGTTGCCTTTTGTCTGGCAGCTTGCTGCGCGTTCGGCCGAGCAGGCCGTGGCAATTCCGGCGGCGGCCGTCGACGAACCCGCGTCGGATGCGCGACTCGAAACCACGGTCGTGGCCGGAGGATGTTTCTGGGGCGTGCAGGGCGTCTTCCAGCACGTCAAGGGCGTGACGAGCGCCGTTTCAGGCTATGCCGGCGGCGGCAGCGCCACTGCGCGTTACGAAGAAGTCGGCACCGGCATGACCGGGCATGCGGAATCCGTGCAGATCACGTTCGATCCGAAACAGGTCACCTACGGGCAACTGCTGCGCATCTACTTTTCGGTCGCGCACGACCCGACCCAGCTCAATCGGCAAGGACCGGACAGCGGCACGCAGTACCGGTCCGCCATATTTCCGGCGAACGAATCCCAGCTCAAGGTTGCCACCGCATACATCCGGCAACTGCAA
>DASSGP010000232.1:0-5622 GCA_035693405.1 Rudaea sp.
CAGGAAGCGATCCTCCATGACCGAAAAGCGCCGATCGTAATCCTGCATCTGATTGCCGAACAGCAACTCGCGGATCTTGTCGACGCCGGGGACGTCGGCGGGCATCGAGCCGTTCATGGCCTCGATGGCGTCGGCTGCGGATTTGCCGCTGCCGTCGGTGGATAGCATCTTCTTGGGGTTGGACGACATGGGACTCTTCTCCGATTTGGCGACGTGTTGACGAGATGACGCGGCAGGTGCTGGAGCACGCGATTGCAATGGCTTGGCCTTGGCTTTTACCTTGGCCTTTATCTTCTTTCGCATGATCAAGTGCCTGTCGGGGAGGGTTGACGGAATATGAGCGTCAGACAATTGCGTCCATTGATGCGGCGGTAGCGCACTTCGTCGGAAAACCGGCGCACGATGCGCATGCCCCATCCACCGATCCGGGTGGATTCCAATGTTGCCAAGGGCGGCGGTTCCGCTTCGGTCGGATCGAACGCGATACCGTCATCCTCGATTTCGAGTACGACGTCCTTGCCCTGTTGCCCGAGGCGCACTGCGATCTCGTGCGCGCCTGCCTCGGCAAATCCATGCGTCATGATGTTCGTCACGGCCTCGGCAGCGCACAAGTCGACGTGCTGCACGGTTTGTTCCGGGATCGAATGTTGCTCACCACAGGTATTGAGCCACTCGGCCAGGCGCGTCAGTTCGTCCAGATCGTTGCGAACGCGCAATGACACAGACCACGTCATGACACGGGAGGTCAGTGTGCCGTTGCAGATGCCTGCAGGCCGCGTCCGGCTTCGTCCAGATTCGGATAGATCGGTATGATCGAATCGATTCCGGCCGCCAGCAGCGTCTGTTCGACCAGCGGCTGCGGACCAATCAGCGCCATCGCACCGCCGCGATTCGCCAGCGCGCGGGCGCTCGACACGAGCGTGCGGATGCCAATCGATGCGAGAAATGAAACCCCTGAGACATCGACCGCGATCAACGCCTTGTTGGTCGCCGTCAGTGCGGTGAAACGCTGGTCGATTTCCTGCGTGCCCGCGATGTCGAAGCGACCCGCGAGCGTGACCAACTTGACGCCGTTCGGCATCTCTTCGGAGCGCAGTTCCATAAGTTTCCCCTTACTATCGAATTGCGATGCGCACGCGTGCCTGCCGCAGTCTTTCGGTGATTCGGACTGGGGGCAGTCGCATGGTACGACCAATGCCCCATTGTCCGCCCAACCGTCGGTGTTTCGCAACACCCGATGCGGGTGTACCACGGATGGGAATCGCCGCACGAGCTGCGGCTCGAACATCGTCACCGCGGCGGTCATCGAGTCGCAGCACATGCGCGATCGAAGGCGGCGCCACACGGCAGTGCCCTCGAGGACGAAGTGGCCGCCTTCGGGCGGATGTGACGGATCCGTGACACCCAGGTTCATGAGTTCGTGACCGCTCATTTGTCGATTGCACCCCGGCAGTCGCCAACGACGACGACCGGTGTATCGCACCCGGGTCGGCGCGATGGGCGTGAGGGACGAGGGTCGAGCGAGAAAGGGGAGCGATACTTTCTTGCCTTTCCCTCGCCCTCGATCCTCGCCCCTCCGCCGCGCGAGCACGCATCCAATCCCTCGTGGCTCAGCGGCGCCTCAGCGTGATCGGTTTTGCGGCGAGACTGTTCGAAAGCGGACAGTCTTGTCGGCGAGCGCCGGAAAAAATCCTTTCAGCACAGCGACTTGCTTCGCTGCACCTCGCTGGCATAAGCCGTGCTCTGCACTGCGCCATGGATATTCGTCGTGATGATCTCAAACTCAAGAAACGCCGCCGCCAGTTGATGATTGGTGCTGGGGTTGCGGTGGCCTTGCTCGCCGCCACGGTCGGCGTGGCGCGCCTGAAGCCGGCAGCGCCGCAAGTCGAGCGCGCGAGCGTATGGCTCGATACGGTGAAGCGTGGCGAAATGCTGCGCGAAGTGCGCGGGCCCGGCACGCTGGTGCCGCGCGAGATCCGCTGGATCACGGCCGAGACCAGCGCGCACGTCGAGCGCATCGTCGTGAAGCCCGGCGCCCAGGTGCAGGCCGACACGGTCATCCTCGAACTGTCGAACCCCGAAGTGCAGGAGCAACTCGCCAGCGCGCGCGCGGCGGTTGCGGCGACGCGTGCCGACAACGCGGCCAAGAAGATGACGCTGGAAAACCAGGTGCTCGACCAGAAGGCAAATTTTGCCCAGGTCCAGGCGGACTACGAGTCCGCGCGGCTCGAATCCGAAGCCAAGAAGGAACTCGCGCAGAAAGGCGTGATCCCGACGATCCAGTACAAGCAGATCGAACTGACCGCCGGCCAGCGCAAAGTGCGCCTGGAGATCGAAGGCGAGCGCATGAAGAAATTCGCCGAGACCGTGCGCGCGCAGATCAATGCCGATACTGCGCGTCTCGGCCAGCTCGAAACGACGCTCGAGTTGCGCCAGCGCCAGGTCGACGCGCTCTCGCTCAAGGCCGGCATTGCCGGGGTGCTGCAACTCGTGCCGGTGCAGGAAGGCCAGCAGGTAACGGCAGGAACGAATCTCGCTCGCGTCGCGCGTCCCGATGTGCTGCGCGCGGAATTGCACATCGCCGAAACCCAGGCCAAGGATGTGCTGATCGGCCAGTCGGTCAAGGTCGACACGCGCAACGGCATCGTCGACGGCAAGGTCGAACGCATCGATCCGGCGGTGCTGAACGGCACCGTGCTGGTCGACGTGGATCTGAGCGGCACGCTGCCGCCCGGCGCGCGCCCGGACCTGAGCGTCGAAGGCACGATCGAGATCGAACGGCTGGCCAACGTGCTGTACGTCGGACGCCCGGCGTTCGGCCAGCCGAATTCCGAAGTGCGTCTGTTCCGTCTGAATCCGTCCGACGGCATCGCCGAGCGCGTGCCGGTGCGGCTGGGCCGCAGCTCGGTGAACCTGATCGAAATCACGCAGGGCTTGAAGACCGGCGACCAGGTCGTGCTGTCCGACACGTCGGCGTGGGACGCGTATGAACGCATCCGGCTCAATTGATTGGCAACCTAACTTCCTACATCCGCATCAGAGAAGCGATTGACTAACAGTGGCGTCATTCCCGCGCAAGCGGGAATGACGGCAAAAAGAAAACCTTCCGGGGATCCCCATGAACGACACAGCGACGATGACCCAGACCCAAGCTCAGCAACAAGCCCAAACCCAAGGCCAAAACCAGGCCCTGATCTCGATGGACTCGATCAAGAAGGTGTTCTTCACCGACGAGGTCGAAACCCACGCGCTCGCCGGCGTCCACTTTTCCATTTTTCCCGGCGAATACGTTTCGATCTCGGGGCCGTCGGGCTGCGGCAAGTCGACATTGCTGTCGATCCTCGGCCTGCTCGACAGTCCGACCGAGGGCAAGTACCAGCTCAACGGCGTTGCGGTCGAGGACATCGGCGCTAACGAGCGCGCGCGCATCCGCAACCGCGAGATCGGCTTCATCTTCCAGGCGTTCAACCTGATCGGCGACCTCAGCGTCTTCGAGAACGTCGAGCTGCCGCTGACCTATCGCGACGGCATGACCAAGGCCGAGCGCAAGGAGCGCGTGCTCGAATCGCTCGAGCGCGTCGGCATGGCGCACCGCCTCAAGCACTATCCGGCGCAGTTGTCGGGCGGCCAGCAACAGCGCGTCGCCGTCGCGCGCGCACTGGTCGGCAAGCCGTCGATCCTGCTCGCGGACGAACCGACCGGCAACCTGGACTCGCGCAACGGCGAAGCGGTCATGGGCTTGCTCGGCGAACTGCACAAGGCCGGCGCATCGATCTGCATGGTCACTCATGACCCGCGCTATGCCGAGTTCGCGGATCGGAAGATCTTCATGTTCGACGGCCGCGTCGTCGACGAAGCGACGATGCACCGCCTGCGTCACGAAGAAGACGAACGCGTGCGAGCGGCCGTCGTGCGCAGCTGAATCACGCTGAAAAATCCGGAGGATGCCGATGCTTTCGCTGCTCCAGGATCTGCGTCATGCGTTGCGGTCGCTGGGGGCCAAGCCGGGATTCGCGCTGGCCGCGATCCTGGCGCTGGCGCTGGGCATCGGCGCCAACACCGCGATCTTCAGCGTGGTCAAGGCAGTGGTTTTCGACCCGTTGCCCTACCCGGCTGCCGAACGCCTCGTAGCGCTCGCGCAGGCCAATACCGACAGCGATCGCATGCCGATCAACATCGGCTACGCGAGCTTCGTCGACTGGCAACAGCAACTGCACAGCTTCGACTCGATGGCGGTGTTTGCCGACTGGCAGGCGAGCATCGCGACCACGGGTGACGCGCAGATGCTCAACGGCATGCGCGTGAGCCCGAAATATTTCGACGTACTCGGCGTCGCGCCGATACTCGGGCGCACGTTCACCGAAGAAGAAGACCAGTCCGGCCTGCACGATGTCGTCGTGCTCGGCGCCGGCATCTGGCGCGGCCAGCTCGGCGCCGATCCGAACGTCATCGGGCGCAAGCTCAACGTCAACGGACGCGATCGCATCGTCGTCGGCGTGTTGCCGGAATCGTTCCGGCCGTCGTTCTACGGCAACGTCGCCATGGCTCCCGAAATCTGGCTGCCGCTCGGCTATCGTCTTGGCGATCCGCCGGCCTGCCGCGATTGCCTGCATTTGCAAGCCGTCGCGCGCTTGAAGGCCGATGCCGACCTGCGCGGCGCGCGCGCCGAACTCGATGCGCTCGCCACGCGTGTGATCCACGACTTCCCCGAATCGTATCCGTCGACAATGCGCTTTGTCGCCAGGCCCTTGCAGGCGACGCTGATCGGCGCCACACCGACGATGCTGTGGTTGTTGTTCGCCGCGGCCGGACTGGTGCTGCTGATCGCCTGTGTCGATGTCGGTAATTTGATCCTCGTGCGCGCCCAGTCGCGCGAACGCGAATTGGCCGTGCGCCGCGCGCTGGGCGCCGGACGTTCGCGGCTGGCGCGCCTGCTGTTGTGCGAATCCGCGTTGCTGGCATGCGGCGGTGGTCTGCTGGCGACCGTCGTGGCGTCGGCGGCGACGCGCGCGATCGCGCACTACGCAAGTGCGTCGTTGCCGTTGCTGGATAACGTCCAGCTCGATGCCGGCGTGCTGATGTTTGCCGCTTTGGTGAGCATCGGCGTCGCCTTGCTGACCGGATTGTGGCCGGCGTTGCGCGCATCGCGCAACGAGTTCGAAGCGATGTTGCGCTCGGGCATGCGCGCCTCCGGAGGCACGCGCGCGATGCGCGCGCAGGACATCCTGATCGTCGCCCAGATCGTGCTCGCGTTCGTGCTGGCAATCGGCGCCACGCTTGTGCTGCGCAGCTTCGCCGGTTTGCTGGGCGTCGATCCCGGATTCGATCCGCGCGGTCTGACTGCGATGAACGTGTCGGTGGTGGGCGCGCGCTACAACGAGTCGGCGGAGACAAGCCGCTTCTTCGAGCGGCTGCTGGAGCAGGTGCGCGCGCAGCCGGGCGTCGCCGGCGCCAGCGTCGTTTCGCCGCTGCCCTTTTCGAGCGGATTCGACCGCGCCGGCTTCCACATCAAGGATCGGCCGATCCCTACGCAGGAAGCGCCCATGGTCGACCGCTTTGCCGCCAGCCCCGGCTATTTCGCGACCATGAAGATTCCGCTGCTGCAAGGCCGCGATTTCAGCG
>DASSGP010000233.1:0-3434 GCA_035693405.1 Rudaea sp.
ACGCTCAGGCGCCGGCAAAATTCAAGGCCGGCGACCGCGTGCGGGCGAAGAACATCCATCCCGCCACGCATACAAGGTTGCCGCGCTATGTGCGCGGCCATGTCGGCATGGTCGAGCGCGACCACGGCGTGCACGTGTATCCGGATTCAGCGGCGAACGAGGCCGGTGAAAATCCGCAATGGCTCTATACCGTCGTGTTCGACGGCGTCGAGCTGTGGGGCGCGGACAGCGATCCCACGCTGAAGATCTCGATCGACGCCTTCGAGCCCTATCTGGAGAAAGTTTGATGGACGCGGGCGCCCAAGAGGCCGCGCGCGCTCTGCCCGACCTTCCCTGCGATGCCGAAGGCCCGGTCTTCCGCGCGCCCTGGGAAGCGCAGGCCTTTGCCATGGCGCTGGCGCTGCACGCGCGTGGTTTATTCAGCTGGAACGAATGGGCCGCGACACTTGCCGAAGAAATCAAACGCGCGCAGGCACAGGGCGATCCCGATACCGGCGAGACCTATTACCGACATTGGCTGGCGTCACTGGAGAGACTGATCGCTGTCAAGGGCGTTGCGACCTCCGAGACCCTGCACCGCTATCGCGATGCCTGGGATCACGCCGCCGATCGCACGCCCCACGGTTCGCCGATCGAACTGCGGCCTGAGGATTTCAGTTAGGTGGAATCGTCATTGCGAGGAGCGCTAGCGACGAAGCAATCCAGCTTCTGACCCGCGCGCGCTCGCGCGACCCGCTGGCTCGCAATGACGGGGGCTCCCACCATCGGTGGAAAGAACCGCCGGTTCGTCTCGTTTCGCTGGGATGGGCGCGCGTCTTGCGGCATAAAGCCTGATCTGCTTCAGGCCAGGTGCGCGATGACCCCTTCCCGCGAGATCTCCCGCTTGCTCGAAATCATGGCGATGCTGCGCACACCCGGCAGCGGCTGCCCGTGGGATCTCGAACAGAATTTTTCGACCATCGCGCCCTACACGATCGAGGAAGCCTATGAAGTCGCCGATGCCATCGCGCGCGGCGATCTCGACGATTTGCGCGACGAGCTCGGCGATCTCCTGCTGCAGGTGGTGTTTCACGCCCGCATGGCCGAGGAGCAGCATGCGTTTTCGTTCGGCGACGTGGTCGAGGCGATCACGCGCAAGATGATTCGAAGGCATCCGCATGTGTTCGCCGACAAGGACGGCCGGCTGAGCCCGTCGGATGTCAAAGGCGCCTGGGACCGCATCAAGGCAGAGGAGAAAGCCGAACGCGCCACGCGGCGGCCGCCGGCACAGTCGGCACACAAATCCTTCTTGTCGAGCGTCAGGACCGGCCAGCCGGCGCTGGCGCGGGCGATGGAATTGCAGCGCAAGGCCTCACAGGTGGGCTTCGACTGGAATGATCCGCGCGCGGTGCTGCACAAAATTCGCGAGGAGGCCGACGAGATCGAAGCCGCGCTCGATCGCAGCGACCCCGAGGCGCTCGCCGAGGAAACCGGCGATCTCCTGTTCGCGCTGGTCAACCTCGCGCGCCATATCGGCACCGATCCGGAACATGCCCTGCGCGGTACGAATGCGAAGTTCGAGCGCCGTTTTGCCTACATCGAACGCGCGCTTGCAACGCAGGGGCGCTCGCTCCGGGATGCGACGCTGGCGGAGATGGACGCGCTGTGGAACGAGGCGAAGGGCAAAGAGTAAATTCTCTTGATGTCGTCCCAGCGCACGCGGGGACCTATACTCCGTGCTCCATCGATTTAGTTATGCTGCTTGACGACTTTTTCGTACCCACCAGCGCCTGCGACTACGGTTCCCTGCTTTCGCGGGGACGACCAATTCACACCCCGTGCGGCACCGCGTCGAACCGATTGACCACGATGTCGCGTTTAGTCTCGTCGACCCGCACGGTCATGTCATAGCGGCCGTCGTGCAATTGCTTGGTCAAAATCTCCGAGTTGCGATGCAGCCAGCTGATGCCGGCGCCGTCGGATGCGTCGATCGAGAGGTCAAGCGTCATGCGCGTTGCCGCCAGCCGCTCTTCGATCGCGGCGAGCAGCTCCTCGATCCCCTCCCCGGTTTCGGCGGAAACCAGGAAAGCCGGAAGCTCCGCCGGCCGGCGGGCGGCGGTGTTTCGCAAGTTCTCGCGCGCGTCGGAATCGAAGCGATCGATCTTGTTCCAGACTTCGAGAATACGCTGCCCCGCATCGGGATCGATGCCAAGCTGGCGCAGCACGGTGTCGACGTCGCGCTGCTGCGCGTCGGCGTCTTCATGCGAGATGTCGCGGACGTGCAGGATAAGATCGGCTTGTAGCACCTCCTCCAGCGTCGCACGAAATGCCGCAACCAGTTGCGTCGGCAGGTTGGAGATGAACCCGACGGTATCCGACAGCATCGCCTTGCCGCCATGCGGCAGATTGAGCGCGCGCAATGTCGGATCGAGCGTTGCGAACAACATGTCGGCGGCCTGCACGTCGGCCCGGGTCAGGCGATTGAACAGCGTCGATTTTCCGGCGTTGGTGTAGCCGACCAGCGCCACCACGCGATACGGCACGCGCTGCCTGCCGGCGCGATGCAAGCGCCGCGTCGCCTGCACTTTCTTGATTTCGTTCTCCAGTCGCGTGATGCGCTCACCGATCAGGCGGCGATCGGCCTCGATCTGGGTTTCGCCGGGACCGCCCATGAACCCGAAGCCGCCGCGCTGGCGCTCGAGATGGGTCCATGACCGCACCAGCCGGCTGCGCTGATAATTGAGGTGCGCGAGCTCGACCTGCAGCGCGCCTTCCTTGGTCTTGGCGCGGCGGCCGAAGATTTCGAGGATCAGTCCGGTGCGGTCGAGAACTTTCGTGTTCGAGGCTTTCTCAAGATTGCGCTGCTGGATCGGCGACAGCGCGCAATCCATCACCACCAGTTCGATCTCGTGCCCGGTGATGAGGCCGACAATCTCCTCGACCTTGCCTTTGCCGAGATAGGTCGCGGGCCGGATCTGGCCGGTCGGCGCGATCAGCGCGTCCGCGACCGTCAGATCGATGGCACGCGCCAGACCGACGGCTTCCTCAAGCCGCGCCTCGGAATTGCGAATGGCGTGATGATCCGTTTGCGCCTGGGGATCGCCGCGGCGCATTCGCAGGTAAGGGCCGATGACGATCACCCGCCCGCTGTCTCTGCCTCCTGCCGACCGCGGACGGTCGGCATCCCCTTCAAGATTTCGGGGTTCCAATCAGGTCACTCTCAAGCCGGAGCATCCTCGCCGCCTTCGAACAGCTGGATCGGAGCGCCGGGCATGATGGTCGAGATCGCGTGCTTGTAGACAAGCTGCGAATGACCGTCGCGCCGGAGCAGCAGGCAGAAATTGTCGAACCAGGTGACAATCCCCTGCAGCTTCACTCCATTGACCAGAAAGATCGTCAGTGGCGTTTTGGTTTTGCGAACGTGATTTAGGAAGGTGTCCTGTAGATTTTGTGCG
>DASSGP010000234.1:0-5093 GCA_035693405.1 Rudaea sp.
GAGTTGCCGAGGGTAGGTCCGGGAAACTGAAGACGGCCGTCGTGAAATCGAAGGCCGAGGTCAGGTCGCCGCAGAGCGCCCGCCGCCATTGCGAGATATTCGGCTCGACGACACCGGTGAGTATTTCGAGAAAGCGAATGACCGATGTATGGTCGAATACCTCCGAGCACACGTGACCGCCCCGGCTCCACGGCGAGACCACGAACATCGGCACACGCGGCCCGAGGCCGATCGGCAAGTTGCCGACAAACTCGTCCGGCGTGCCCGGCGCCGGCACCGGCGGCGGGACATGGTCGAAGAAGCCGTCGTTCTCATCGTAGTTGATCAACAACACCGTGGACGCCCAGACGTCGGGATCGGCGTTCAACGCCGCCAGCACGCGCGCGATGAAATCGGCGCCATTCTCGGGCGGATAACTTGGATGTTCGCTGCATTCCTCGGGGGCGACGATCCACGACACCTGCGGCAGGGTCCCTTCGAGTACGTCCTTTTCGATCGCGCTGACGATGTCGCGGCTCGTCTGCCCAGTGATGGCCGGAACCGAGGCCATGCCACGGTCATGAAGTGGTGTGCCCGGCTGCGCGTCCCGATACTGCCGGAACCAGGCCAGCGCATTGTCGTCGTAGTTGTCGTCCGCGTTCTGATATACCTTCCAGCTCACGCCGGCTGCCTGCAGGCGTTCTGGATACGTCGTCCAGCCGAAGCCGGTCCTGCTGTTGTCCGTGACCGGCCCGCCGGCGGCACCCGCGGCATCGATCGTTCCGCTCCACAAATACAGGCGATTCGGTTTGGTCGGCCCCATGACCGAACAGAAATAGCTGTCGCAAATCGTGAAGCTGTCAGCCAGCGCATGATGGAACGGAATATCGCCGCGCTTGAGGTAGCCCATCGTTGCGGTCCCTTTCGCCGAGACCCATCGATCGTAGGCCGCCCCGTTCCATGCTTCGTGCGTCCCGGTCCAGCTGTGATCGAGGTCGGCGATGCACGGCGCATTCGACTTGCTGCCGAGATGAAATGGCGCGACCCACGAACTCGATCCCGGCGATTGCGGTTGATTGAATACGCTGCCGCCGTCGCGCAGCTGCAGGGCGACGGGATCGTCGAAACCGCGCACGCCGTGCAGCGTGCCGAAGTAGTGGTCGAACGAACGATTCTCCTGCATCAGGATGACGACGTGGCGGACCGAAAAGATCGAACCGCCGCTGGGCGTGACTGCGCGCGCAGCGCGCAGCGTCGAAGGCAAGCGATGCAGCGCCGCAACCCCGACTGTCGCGGCGGAGGCGCCCAAAAATTCGCGGCGTGTAAATTTGCTCACGGTCGGGTCTGCCCTGAGGACACGCCCAGCGTGACGGCCTTGCTTGACTGCGTGATTAACGCTGCCTTTCGTTTCGATGAAAATGCGGTTGCGCGATGACGACAGCGGGCAGGCGTTTTTTGGCCGGCAACGAAGATTGCGTTGCGATGACGAGTCGATGATTACCGCTACAAGCCCGACGCGCGTGGCTACGCTGCCTCTGCAACCGCGGCCGACGCGGCGGTATCCGGCCGCGCCAGGCCCCAGCGCACCAGCTCCATGCGGCCGTCGAAGTGCTCGACGACAGCCGTGCAGCTGTCGACCCAGTCGCCGGTGTTGACGTAGGCGATACCCTGCACGTTCTTGATCGCAGCGACATGGATGTGGCCACAGATCACGCCGTCGACGCCGCGTGCACGGGCTGCCCTGGCGACCGCAGATTCGTACTCGCTTATGTAATGCATCGCGCGGCTGATCCGTTGCTTGACATAAGTGGACAACGACCAATAACCGCTGGCACCGACCTGGCGCCGCCACCAGGCCAGGTGGCGGTTGATGCGCAGCAGGAACGTATAGGCAACGTCGCCGATGACGGCAAGCAGGCGGTGAACCTGGCTCACCGGATCGTGCGCGTCGCCGTGAATCAGCAGGTAGCGCTTGCCATCGGCCGCGGGATGTATCCACTCGCGCGCGATACGGATGTCGCCGAACGTCGCGCCGACATATTCCTGCAGCGCGCGGTCATGATTGCCCGGAATCAGCACGATCTTCTCGCCGTGGCGCGCGCGGCGCAGGATCTTCTGCACCACCGTGTTGTGCGCCGAGGTCCAGTAGATGCTGCGGCCAAGCGCCTGGAAGTCGATGATATCGCCGAGGAGGAACAGCTGCCGGGCGGAGTAGCAACGCAGGAATTCGAGCAGCCGGTCAGCCTGGCAAGCGCGGATGCCAAGATGGACATCCGACAGGAAGATCGTGCGGACCTCGTGCATCGTTGCCGCCTTGTGCACATTTGGACAAGGCAACAATAGTCCGGCAGCATTACGCTACGGTTACTCGCTCTGGATTCATCGGGCCTTGCCGCTGACCGTCATGACGCCGTAACACCGCACTGCGCTACTAATGCGCTGCGGAGAATTCCTTTCCGACGGCATTTCCCGGACGGATCGCCCGTTCATGACTGCGATGCACATCGTCGATTCGACCTTGTTCTTCGCCCCGCACAGCGGCGGCGTGAAGCGTTACCTGCTGGAAAAGAGCCGCTACCTGGCGTCAGTGCCCGGCATTCGGCACACGTTGCTGGTTCCCGGCCCAAAAGAAAATAGCGGTCTGCCGCAGATCGTGCATATCTCATCGCCGCGCGTGCCGTTCGGGGGCGGCTATCGCCTTCCGCTACGGCCAGCGCTATGGCGCGATGCCTTGTGCCGTCTGCAGCCGGACCTCATCGAGGTCGGCGATCCCTATTACCTGGCGTGGTCCGCGCTCGCGGCAGCGCGGCATCTGCGCGTTCCGGCGATTGCCTTTGCGCATTCGCACGTGTCGCGCATGTTCGCGAGCCGCTTTGGCAGCTGGGCTGGCGCGACGGTGGATGCTTACCTGCAGCGGCTGTATGCAGGCTTCGACATGGTGCTGGCGCCGAGCCGTGTCGTGGCCGACCACCTGCTGGCGCTGGGCATCGAACACGTCGAAGTGCAGTCGCTCGGCGTCGACACGGAGATCTTCCATCCGTCCGCGCGCAGTCCGGACCTGCGTTCGCTGCTCTGCCTGCCTCCCGAAACGCGACTTCTGGTCTTTGCCGGCCGCATGGCGCGCGAGAAATCGATCGGGCTGATGTGCCGGGCGGTCGAGGGACTCGGATCCCCCTATCACCTGCTGCTGATTGGCGCGCGTACGCGGCGTCGCGTGTCCCCTTGGGTCACCGAACTGCCGTACCAGCAGGATGCGCGCCAGCTCGCGCGGTTGCTGGCGAGTGCGGATGCGTTGCTGCACGCCGGACAACAGGAAACCTTCGGCTTGGTAATCCTCGAGGCGATGGCCTGCGGACGACCCATCGTCGCCGTCGCTGCAGGCGCGGTCACCGAACTCGTGGATACCGGCGTCGGCCGTCTCGCCGTACCCGGCAACGTCGAGTCGCTGCAGCACGCCATTCGTTCGTTGTATGACTGCGATTGGAATCTGATGGGCGCGTGCGCGCGCCAGCGCGTCGAACGAAGCTACTCCTGGCAACGTGCGCTGGACGCGCAACTGGCGCGCTATACGCGCCTGACCCGGGGACATCGCGTGGATTCGGCGCTCGTCGCCGACCACGCCACGCCATGACCCGGCGACTCTGCATTGCGCTGCACGACGTCGCTCCAGCAACATGGCCGCAGTGCGAAAAGCTGCTCGCCCTGATGGATGAGTTCGGCCAGCCGCCGATCACGCTGCTGGTCGTGCCGAATTTCCACAGGCGGGGCCATGTCGGCGACGTGCCGGCGATTGCGCGTGCGATCGAACGACGCCTCGACCGCGGCGCCGAAGTCGCCCTGCACGGCTATTTTCATCGCGATGACGCCTTGCCGCCGCGAACACCGCGCGACTGGCTGCGCCGACGCGTGCTGACCGCCGGTGAAGGCGAATTCGCTGCACTGACACGCGACCAGGCAGCGCGCCGGATCAGGCGCGGCTGGAAAGAGTTGACGGATCTGTTCTGGCCCGTGCACGGGTTCGTTGCACCAGCGTGGCTCAGTAGCGAGGGCACCTGGTCCGCGCTGCGCGAATCACCATTGCGCTACGCGAGCACGCGACGATCATTGATCGCCCTCGACGGCATGCGCCGGATTCACGCGCCGGCGATCAGTCTGTCCACGCGCTCGCGCTGGCGCCGGGTCGCGAGCCGCGTCTGGCTGCGCGCGCTGTGCGGGGCGACCGCGGCGATGCCGCTGGTCCGTCTCGCGTTGCATCCGGCCGACGCGCAATATCCGGATGCAATGCAAGACTGGCGCGGCGTGCTGCGTGCGCTGCTCGATCAGCGCGCACCAACGACGAAGTCCCGCGCGTTGGATATTGAATAACTCGCGCGCGCTGCAGTCCAGGGAGCAGAGCTCTTACAGCGAAGAAGATCACGCAGAGAACACACCGGGTTACACAATTCCATTTCTTGCTTCTCGTGCTTCGCGAGTCAGTCGTGGTTCGTGACGAGCGTCCTCGCCGGCGACGCGAGGAGGACCCGTTGCGCCTGGCGTGCCGTCCTGGCCAGCATGACGACGCCGCCCACGACGCACCAGGCCAGCGCGGCGTTGAAGACAAGGTGACATTGCTTGGCTACGTCGGCAAGCCCGTCGCCGAGGATCGTGACGGCACAAGTCGCAACGATCGTGGTCGCCGCGAGCGCCGCGAAAAGCAGGTCGGACGGCGCCAGATCCGTTCGCCGACGAGCGAGCAATGTCACGGACGCGATAAGCGGCAGGAAGATCAGCATCAGGCGCAGGGCCGGGTTCGCGAACAGGACCCGACCCACGCTCGGAATCTCTGCGGGCAGCGCGTCGGTTGCGCCGCCTTCGACGGTGCCGAGATTCTTCGCCAGCCACGAATCGACCTCGGCGATCCCATTCAGGCCGAGCCGCAGCGCAGTCGTCGGCTCGCGCAACAGCACCAGTAGTTCCTTGCCGCGGCCGAATTGCGCGACGCCGGGACACGCCGCTTCGGCATCGTAGTTCGGCAGCTCCCATGCGTGGCGGCCGATCCAGGCGAGACACTTGGGATCAAGGCCGAGTTTCGCCGCGGTCTGCGCCGGATCGCTGGAAGCCGGCAGGAGCGCCGT
>DASSGP010000235.1:0-3090 GCA_035693405.1 Rudaea sp.
GGAGATCGCGCGCATCCACGGCTACGAAAAAATCCCGACGCAGGCGCCGCGCGGCGAACTGGCCGTGCCGCGGCTGCACGAGGATCGCGTCGACGTTGCCGCCCTGCGCAACCAGCTGGCTGCGCGTGGCTACAACGAAGCCATCACGTATGCGTTCGTCGGCGCCGACCTGCTGAAAGCCTGGGGTCTCGACGCACGCGCAATCCCGCTGGCGAACCCGCTGTCGGCCGACATGGCCGTGATGCGCACGAGCCTGCTGCCGGGCCTCCTGCACGCTCTGCTGCTGAACCGCAATCGCCAGCAGGAACGGGTCCGCCTGTTCGAAGTCGGCAAGGCATTTTTCAGCCCCGCCAGCGTGGGCGAACCTCCGCTGGAAGTCGTGCGGATCGCCGGCGTAATCGTCGGGTCTGCCGCCGCCGAGCAGTGGGGAGAAAAGAAGCGGCGCGCGGATTTCTTCGACGTGAAAGGCGACGTCGAGTCATTGTTGCACTTGACGCAAGTGCCTGCTGAATTCCATTTTCAGGCCGCGGCAGAATCGTGGCTGCATCCCGGGCAAAGCGCACGATTGCATCGGGGCGAGAACGTCGTCGGCCACCTTGGCGCGCTACATCCGGAACGCGCACGGGGCCTGGGCGTGGAAGAGGACGTCTATGTCTTCGAACTCGATGTGGCGGCAATCCAGTCCCGGCCCGTGCCGCGCGCGCAGCCGGTTTCACGGTTTCCGTCGGTCCGCCGCGATATTGCGGTCGTTGTTCCCGAAACGGTCTCTTTCGCGCAAATCGAAGCTTGCGTGCGCTCGGCGGTGGGCGAAGGGCTGGCGGAACTGCTTGTTTTCGATCAATACTCCGGCCAAAATCTCGGTTCTGGGGTAAAAAGTCTCGCTATAGGCTTGATTTTACAGAACAGTTACCGCACTCTTACGGACGCGGATGCGGATAAAACCGTGGCCGCGGCGGTTGCCGCACTGACCGCCGAGTGCCAAGCCAAATTACGGGGGTAGCATGGCATTGACCAAGGCTGAGATGGCCGAGCGGTTGTTTACCGACGTCGGTCTTAACAAACGTGAAGCCAAAGAGTTTGTCGACGCGTTCTTCGACGTCGTCCGCACTGCGCTCGAACGCGGTGAACAAGTGAAGCTTTCCGGCTTCGGCAATTTTGACTTGCGCCAAAAAAATCAGCGCCCTGGGCGTAATCCCAAGACGGGCGAGGAGATTCCGATCTCCGCGCGTCGCGTGGTGACGTTCCGTCCGGGCCAAAAACTAAAAGTCAGAGTCGAATCCTATGCTGGATCAAGGCAGTAACAGCGAACTGCCGGTAATTCCGGCAAAACGCTACTTCACCATCGGTGAAGTCAGCGACCTGTGCGGCGTGAAGCCGCACGTCCTGCGTTATTGGGAGCAGGAGTTCACGAACCTCAAGCCGGTCAAGCGACGCGGCAACCGCCGCTATTACCAGCGCCACGACGTGCTGATGATCCGCCAGATCCGCTCGCTGCTGTATGACCAGGGCTTCACGATCACCGGCGCCCGCCAGCGCCTGGAAGGCGTGCAGGCGCGCATGGAAACCAGCATCTCGACCCAGATCGTGCGCCAGGTGCGCATGGAACTGGAGGAAGTGCTGCAAATCCTGCGGCACTGAGTGCCCGATGTAGGGTGGGCCTTGGCCCACCGTCTCGCATTTTTGAACGCCAAAGAACCGGTGGGCCAAGGCCCACCCTACAACCGCGCGTCGGGAGCTCTGCTACAATCGCAACTCGCCCGGTCGGGGCGTGGCGCAGCCTGGTAGCGCATCTGCCTGGGGGGCAGGGGGTCGTGGGTTCGAATCCCGCCGCCCCGACCAATATTTCTAGCGATCGTCCTGATCGCATCGTTACCTCAGCGATCATCCTGATCGCCGCCTTGTAGTCAATCGAGCGAAGACCTCCGCACGATTCTGCGATTCAGCACTAAGATCAAGAAGCGGCCATCCATGGCCGCACTTTTCAAAGTCCCTTCGTTTGTCGCACGACAAGATCAAAAGCGGTCCGCAGAATCTTGAACTTCGCTGACCGACTTTGAAATGCAACATCGCTGACGCAATCGCGTCAACGCGGGAAGCGACGCTGTCACGATGCGTGCTTCCACATTTCCACACGGAACATTTCAACTGCGGCACCGGTTTGGCGGCACTGCACTGCTGCAAGTCATCATTGCGGTTTGCGTCCTGATCGGCGCAATGCGCGGGGCCGCGTTGCTAGCGCACGATCCGCTGCTGGCGTACGCGAACAGCTACGACGAGGTGCGCTATACGGCGTGCTTCGACCTGTATCCGGATCGCCCGCGTGAGATACCGCCCGCGGACAACAGTCCATGGGCACCGTTTTCGAACTACGTCTTCATTCCCGGCGGCGCCGGCGAGCCGATGTGCTACTGGTCTTCGGAACTCCTGCCCCAGGCGATCGTCGTGGCGGGCTGGAAAGTCGCCGAGGCATTCGGTGGAGGCGCCGAACACTCTGTGCGCGCACTCGGCATGCTCAAGTTCGTGATGATGCTCGGACTGAATCTCGCGTTCACAGTCGCGTGGTGGCGCCGGCGCAGGCCAGTGTGCGCACTCGCGAACGCGGCGCTGCTGCCACTGCTGTTCGCGGATCCGGCGAACACGCTTTATGCGAACACGTTTTACGCCGAGTGGACCGCGCTGGTTTCCCTGTACGCTTCCTTCGCACTGATATTGCTGTTTGTCGACAGGCGGCCGACGCGGCTGCGCTTTGTCCTGCTGGCCTGTGCCAGCCTCGCCCTCGGTACGAGCAAGGTGCAGCACCTGCTGTTGCCACTGGTCGTGGGCATGACGGTCCTGCTGATCGGCTGGCTGCGCGCGCGTCCGTGGCGCTGGCAAGGTCTCGCGGTAATGGTTGGCGGCATCCTCGCGCTCGCGATCCAGGTCGTGCAACTTGGCCGCGCGACGCCGGTAATCGACAACATGAAGATCGCCAACGCTGCCGACGTCGCGCTGACGGCGCTCCTGCCGGCTTCCAGCGATCCGGCGCAGACCGCGGCGAAACTCGGCCTTGATCCCAAGTGTCTCGCCTGGATCGGCCGCCACGCATGGGAG
>DASSGP010000236.1:0-2878 GCA_035693405.1 Rudaea sp.
CAGCGCACGGCCCAGTTCGGCACGTCGAAGAACGGAAACACCTGGGTCGCGACCTGCACCAGCAGCCACGCGCCCGCCGCGTAAAAAGCGGCAGCGCGAAGCACATTGCGGCGCTTGAGTTCGGCGAACAGCGAAGGCATCGATCCCCCGGGTGTATCGCCGCCGTCGGCACGGCACGGCGATTGCGGGCCATGATAAACGATTGGCGAGCCACGCCGCGCAGCCCGCGCGTCGGCGCGCCTGGCGTTGCGCTGTTGCTGGCCTTGTCGCGCCGGTCATTTCGCCGAATAGGCGCAGCGGAAGCCGACGAACGGTTTCGCGTTCGTCACCTCGTGACTGTCGCGCCAGCGCGTGCGCAGGTTGACGACGCCACCGTCGTAGCTGCCGCCGCGCAGCACGCGCCGGCCGGTTACGCTGCGCAGTTTGTCGTCGCCGACGACACCGCCGGCCATCGGGTTGGTTTGCGCGCGATCGGTATATGCCGGCTGCCACTCGTCGAGCATGTACTCCCACACATTACCGGCTACGTCGTACAGTCCGAGCCGATTCGGCGGGTAGCTCCCGACTGGCGAAGTGCCGCCACGGCCGCTCTCGCCGTAGTTCGCCTTGCCCGCGTCGGGCAGCACCGATCCCCAGGGAAACTCGTCGTCGCCGCGCGAGCGCGCCGCATACTCCCATTCGGCTTCGGTCGGCAGCCGGCCTCCGGCGGCGCGGCAGAATGCCTGGGCCGCGTGCCAGGTGACGTTCACGACCGGGTGATCGAGCTTCTCCGGCGGCGGCAGGCCGCCAGTCCAGTGCCGGAGATAGTCGCCATTGTGCATTTGTGTACTCAGGCGGTCTTTCGCCCACTCCGGATGGCGCGTCGTGAACTCGGCAAAGCGCGCGTTCGTGACTTCGTGGCGGTCGATGCGGAACGCGCTGAGCGTCACGGCGTGCGCCGGCACTTCGCCGTCGAATGCGCCCGGGAAGTCGATGCCGTAGTGGCTGCGCAATTCGGCGATGGCGGCTGCCGGTGTTCCCATGCGGAACGTGCCGCCCGCCACGAGTACGGTATCGTCCGGTGGCGCCGCGCAAGCGCCGGCCGTCACAACGGCGAGGACGGCCGCGGCAAGCCACGCGGCGCCACCAGATGCGTTCGACTGAATCATTTCTCCGCTCCGTAGCTGCTTCGAAGCTTGATTGGATGGTGCAGACGGCCAATCGGTTGCCCTGACCAAGCGCCGCGATCGCGCGTTCATGCGCGTGCCGCTGCCGCGGAGTCTGAACCTGCTTTGACTGACGCAGTGGACGCAGGCGCTGCATCATTGTTAGCGAGCCTTTCGCGGAATAGACTCGATTGATCGATGTTCGCCGCGAATACCGATGACCCCGCTCCGCAAGGGCGCCATGAAAGCTGGAGGTCGCATGAGTTACGTCGACAGTTTCGTCATACCGGTACCGAAGAAAAACCTGAAAACCTATCGCCGCATGAGCCGCACGATCGGCAAGGTCTGGCGCGATCACGGCGCGGTCGAATACATCGAGTGCGTCGCCGACGACGTCAAGCCGGGCAAGGTCACGTCGTTCCCGCAGAGCGTAAAGCTCAAGGCCGGCGAGGTCGTTGCGATCGGCTGGATCGTCTACAAGTCGCGCGCGCAACGCGACCGCACCAACGCCAAGGCGATGAAGGATCCGCGGCTGGCCGCGATCATGAATCCGAAAGCGCTGCCGTTCGACGGCATGCGCATGTTCATGGGCGGGTTCAAGCCGATCACGTCGCTCTGAGAAGAAGCCGTGGCGCGCCTTAGCGCGCCGGCTGTTGCGCCGCGGTGGCCCGCTACGGCAGGAATTCGTTCCGCTGCATCAGGTTCGAAATCAGCCGCCGCAGTTTTTCGCGGTCGTTGAGCAGGCGCTCGATGCCGGCGAGCAGGTTGTCCGGAATGCTTCCGTAGACCGACTCGATGCGGTCGATGTTGCGCGGGCTGATGCCGAGTTCGCCGCTGACCTTACACGGATTCCTGCCGGCGCGGATCTCGCGGGCCGCGCGAATGCTGTTCAAGTTGAGCAGGATCTTTTGCATACGCTCGTTACCGCCAACGTGACGCGCCGATTATCGTCGGCGCGCGGCGCGAATTTCTACCAAGCTTCTGCTCACTTCTCGCGCGCCATGCAGGCCGCCGATCGCGGCGCGCATCAGCCGGCCAGGCGATCCATGACTTGCGTGCGAAAGCGCCGGCTGACCGGCACTTCCTGACCACCCTTCATGACCGCGACGAGGTCGCCTTTGAACATCTCCTGCAACTGCGCGATGCTGTCGATGTTCAACAGGCTCGAGCGGCTGACCTGGACGAAGCGATCGGTGCACAGGCGTTCGGCCAGTTCGGTCAGCGGTCCGTCGACACGATGGTGCTTGTTGCCGCAATGCAGGACGCAGTCGCGCCCATCGGCCTCGATCCAGTCGATCTGCTCGTTGCGCACGATCAGGTAGCGGCCGTTTTCACGCACGACGAAGCGGCCTGAAGCCGGCCTGGCTTCCGGCGTCGCGCGTGCGTCGATCGACTCGCCGACGACCGCGTGGATTTTCTCGGCCAGCGCCAGCGCCTCGCGCGCCTTGAATCGTTCCTTCGCCGTGGCCAGTGCCTGTTCGAGCTGCGCGCGATCGAACGGCTTGAGCAGATAGTCGGCCGCATGCACCTTGAACGCGTCGAAAGCAAAGCGTTTGTGGGCGGTGACGAAGACGACGATCGGCGGGTGCTCGCTGTGCTCGCCGAGCCGGGCCGAGAACTCCATGCCGCTGATGCCCGGCATCTGGATGTCGAGCAGGGCAATGTCGACCGGTTCGCCGCCCAGCACGCCGAGGGCTTCATCGCAGTTTCCACAGGCGGCGGCGAGTTCGAAT
>DASSGP010000237.1:0-5522 GCA_035693405.1 Rudaea sp.
CATTTTCAAGCGCGCCAGCTACCTGATCGACACGCGCCAGGAAGTCACGAACGCCGCGTCGTCGCCGTGGACCGGCAACGAGTACCGCCAGCTGCAGCGCGTGCCGCCGGTCATCAAGAGTTCCGGCTTCGCGTTCAGCGACCCCGAGCGCTTCGCCTTCGCCGGCGCGGCCTGGTACAGCCCGAAGGACAAGTTCCAGAAGCTCGCCTTCGACAAATTCGCGGCCTCGCCGCTGAAGCAGGATATCGCCGGCGGCTGGGCCGCGATGCTGCAGCACTATTTCTTCGCGGCCTGGATCCCGGACCCGGCTCAAACCGACACCTTCACGACTGAAACCGTAAAGGCCGACAGCCAGACCCGCTATCTGGTCCGCGACGTCTCGCCGGCATTGACGGTTGCGCCGAACGAGACCAAAGCGTTCAGCGCGCGCCTCTACGTCGGACCGAAACTGCAGAGCACTCTCGACCAGGTCGCGCCCGGCCTGTCGTTGACCGTCGACTACGGCATCCTGACGTTCATCGCCAGCCCGCTGCACTGGGTCCTCGTCGAACTGTACGCGCTGGTGAAGAACTGGGGCCTGGCGATCATCCTGCTCGTGCTGCTGATCAAGCTGGCGCTGTTCAAGCTCAGCGAAGCGCAGTTCCGCTCGATGGCGAAGATGAAGCGCCTGCAGCCGCGCCTCGAGGCGCTCAAGGAACGCTACGGCGACGACAAGCAGAAGTACAACGCCGCAATGATGGAGTTGTATCAAAAGGAAAAAATAAACCCGCTTGGCGGTTGTCTGCCGATGCTGGTGCAGATCCCGGTGTTCTTCGCCCTGTACTGGGTGCTGCTCGAAAGCGTCGAGCTGCGCCAGGCGCCGTTCTTCGGCTGGATCCAGAACCTGTCGGCGCCGGATCCATACTTCGTGCTGCCGGTGCTCAATGCACTGGCCACGCTTGCGTCGCAATGGCTGTCGCCGAATCCCGGCATGGATCCGACCCAGGCCAAGATCATGAAGACCATGCCGCTGGCGATGGCGGTGATGTTCGCGTTCTTCCCGGCCGGCCTCGTGCTGTACTGGACCGTCAACGGCGCGCTGTCGCTGCTGCAGCAGTGGGTCATCACGCAGCGTCTGCAGAGCGCCGACAAGGCGAAGACGTAGCACTGGCGCAAGCCGCCGGCGCGCAACAAGCGGACGCAGATGGCGCAGCCCCACGACACGATTGCCGCCATCGCCACCGCGTCGGGCGCGGGAGCGATCGGTATCGTGCGCATCTCCGGTCCGCAAGCCCGCGCAATCGGCCAGGCACTGACTGGCAAACAGCTGCGGCCCAGAACGATCGGACTGTCAGCGCTGCGCGATGCCGACGATCGCATCCTCGATCAGGCGCTGGTCGTGCTGTTTGCCGGACCGCACTCGGCGACCGGCGAGGACGTGCTCGAACTGCACGCCCACGGCAGTCCGCTCGTGCTGTATTTGCTGCTGGCGCGAGTGCTCGAACTCGGCGCGCGCGCGGCGCGACCGGGTGAATTCACCGAACGCGCATTTCTCAACGGCAAGCTCGACCTGGTGCAGGCAGAAGCCGTCGCCGACCTGATCGCCAGCGACTCCGCGGCCGCGGCGCGCGCGGCCTCGCGCAGCCTCGAAGGCGATTTCTCGCGCGAAGTGCGCGCGCTGCTCGATGCGCTCGTGCGCGTGCGCGCGTGGCTCGAAGCGGCGCTGGATTTTCCCGAGGAAGAAATCGACTTTCTCAGCACCCCGCAACTGGCGGTCGATCTCGCCGCGCTGCAGGCCCAGCTGGCCGAATTGCTCGCTGCGGCCCGGCGCGGCGTCATGCTGCGCGACGGCTTGCACGTTGTCATCGTCGGCCGGCCGAACACCGGCAAGTCGAGCCTGCTCAATGCGCTGGCGCAGAGCGAACGCGCCATCGTCACGGCGATTCCCGGCACCACGCGCGACGTGCTGCGCGAAGGCATCAACATCGATGGCATCGTGCTGACACTGGTCGACACGGCCGGCTTGCGCGAGTCCGGCGATGTGGTCGAACGCGAAGGCATGCGCCGTGCGCGCGCCGAACTCGCGCGCGCCGACGTCGCCATTCTCGTCACCGACAGCGGTCATGCGGCGGCCGATATCGCGCTGCTCGAAGATTGCGCCGAAGGTGCCGCCCGGCTGATCGTGCACAACAAGATCGACCTCAGCGGCGAGGCCGCGCATGTCGAGCGCGCCGCCGGCAATGAAATCCACATGTATATTTCCGCCCAGCGCGGCGACGGCCTCACCGACCTGCGCAACGAACTGGCACGGCTCGGCGGCCGTGGCGAGGGCGCGCAAGGCGCGTTCAGCGCGCGCGCGCGCCATGTCGACGCGCTCGAACGCGTCGCCGCTCATCTGCGCGCAGCCGATAGCGCGTTGCGCGTGGATCACGCCGGCGAGCTCGCCGCCGAGGAACTGCGCCAGGCCCAGCGTGCGCTCGGCGAAATCACCGGCGACTACACGACCGACGACCTGCTCGGCGCGATCTTCTCGACGTTCTGCATCGGCAAGTGATCCTCGTACGCGCGTAACGCGCGGAGCCGCCGCAAATCATTTTGCGCCGCCTCGACCGAGCGTTTGTCTTTCAACGCGGATGGGCGCGGATGATCACGGAATGCCGCGGATAGAGCGAAAGAAACGGAGGAAGCGAAATTGCGATTCGAAAAATGCTCTATCCGCGAACATCCGTGCAAATCCGCGTTCATCCGCGTTAGAAAACAAGCGTCCGACTACCGGAAGGCTCCAACGGCTTGCGATCGAATACCCATCGTCTGCATCTGGCGCAAGAACGCTGCGCCGGCAATAATCCGCCGCCACCTCGCCCACGGAGAACGTCTTGCGCGCAACCCTGCTTGCCATCGTCACGATCGCCGTCGGAACGGTAGCGCACGCAGGTGAATTGACGATCGACCGGATCTACGGCGGCGGCAGCCTCAGTGGTCCGACACCGGTGAAGCTGAAGATCTCGCCCGATGGCGCGCGCGTCACGTTTCTGCGCGCCAAGGCCGATGACCAGGACACGTTCGACCTGTGGGAATACAACGTCAAGGCCGGCGCGACGCGGCTGCTCGTCGACTCGCGCGCGCTCGCGCCGGACGGCGAGCAACTGTCCGACGCCGAGAAAGCGCGGCGCGAACGCGCGCGCATCGCCGGCCATCACGGCATCGTCGACTACACCTGGGCGCCGGACGGGAAGAAGCTGCTGTTTCCGCTCGCCGGCAAGTTATACCTTTGCGACTTGGCAGCGAGTGCCGGCAAGGGGCTGCGCCAGCTCGACACCGGCGGCGAGGTCCTCGATCCGCAGGTCTCTCCGCGTGGCCACTATGTATCGTTCCTGCGCGAACAGAACCTGTGGCTGATCGACCTCGCCGAGGGCAAGGCGCGCGCGCTGACCCACGATGGCGGCGCCACGATCCACAACGGCGAGGCCGAGTTCGTCGCGCAAGAGGAAATGAGCCGCTTCCATGGCTACTGGTGGGCGCCCGACGAATCGGCGATCGCGTTCGAACGCTTCGATGAATCGCGCGTTGCCCAGGTCAAGCGATTCGAGGTCTACGCCGACCGCAGCGAAGTCATCGAGCAGCGTTATCCCGCGGCCGGGGCCGCAAACGTCGACGTCAAACTCGGCCTGGTCGCACCGGCCGGCGGCGAGCCGCGCTGGATTGAGCTCGGCAAAGTCACGCCCGGCGAAGGCATCCTCGTCGAAAATCGGGACATCTACCTCGCGCGCGTCGATTGGCTCCCGGACGGCAAACGGCTCAGTTACCAGCTGATGCAGCGCAACCAGCAGCGCCTCGATCTGAACCTCGTCGAAGCCGCAACGCTGAACCAGCGCACGCTGCTCAGCGAAACCCGCCCGACCTGGATCGACCTCAACAACGACCTGCATTTCCTCAAGAACCGGGATGCGTTTGTCTGGGGCAGCGACCGTACCGGTTTCCACCATCTGTATTTGTATACTCTGGACGGCGAGCTGCGCAATGCGATCAGCAGCGGCGAATGGAACGTCGATGGCGTGCTCGCAGTCGACGAACGAACCGGTAACGTCTATGTCGATTCGAACCGCGACTTCGTGCCGGACCGGCAGCTTTACCAGCTGAAGCTCGACGGCAGCACGGCGGTGGCGCCCCGGCGCATCAGCCAGGGGGACGGCATGCACACGATCGAGTTCGGCCGGGACCCGCGCGTCTACGTCGACACGTTTGCCGATCCGCAGACGCCGCCGCAGGTCTCCGTGCACGCTGCGGATGGGCGCTTCCTCGCCTGGATCGAACAGAACAAGCTCGATACCGGCCATCCGTACTGGCCGTATCAAGATGCGCACATCGTGCCCGAATTCGGTTCGCTGCCGGCCGCCGATGGCCAGTTGTTGTACTACCGGATGTTCAGACCGGCGAACTTCGACCCATTGCGCCGCTACCCGGTTTTCGACACGTACTACGGCGGCCCGCACGGCCAGGTCGCCGTGCGCGGCTGGCCCGACTACTTTTCCGAGTTCATGGCCCAGCACGGCTACGTCGTGTTCTCGCTCGACAACCGCGGCATGGCGCGCCGCGGACGGCAGTTCACCGACGGCATCTACAAGCAGCTCGGCAAGCTCGAAGTCGAAGACCAGGTCGCCGGCATCCGCTGGCTCAAGACCCAGGCCTTCGTCGATCCGCAGCGCATCGGCGTGTTCGGCTGGAGTTATGGCGGCTACATGACCGCGATGCTGCTGTCCAAGGCATCGGACGAAATTGCCGCCGGCGTAGCGGTTGCCCCGGTCGTCGACTGGAGCCTGTACGACACGTTCTACACCGAGCGCTATCTCGACACGCCGCAGCGCAACGCCGACGGCTACGAACTATCCGGCGTGCTGCACTGGCTCGATGGCATGAAATCGCCGCTGCTGCTCGTGCACGGCATGGCCGACGACAATGTGCAGTTCACGAATTCCACGAGGCTGATGGCCGGCTTGCAGACGCACGCCATCCAGTTCGACCTGATGACCTATCCGGGCGGCAAGCACGGCCTGTCGACGCCGGCGATGCGCAAGCATGCGTTTCATGCGATTGTGGATTTTTTTGATGCGCGGGTGAAGGGAGCGAAGGAAGAGCGTTAGGAGGTTAGGAGTGAGGAGTTGGGAGGTGAGGAGCCGGCTTTGCACTCTTCCCTCACTCCTCACACCTCACCTCCTCACTGCACTCAATGCACCCAGCGCCCCCCGCGCCGGCGACGCGGGCCGTCGCCTTCGCTAGCACCAGCGGCGACCGCAGCGAGTTCCTCATCGGTCGGCGGCGACTCGCGCCAGTAGTGCGCGACCGCGCTGACGGCAGACGGCAATTGGCCGAGGCACTCGTCGTACTCGACTTCGCTGAGCGGTGCGAAGTCCGCGTCGGTCGCGAACACGCCTTCCTCGACCGCCAGCGCCATGATCGGGCCGAGCAGTTCGGTCAGCTGTGAATCAGCGCCGAGCCGCGTCTCCCACACGCGTGCGCGCAGGTCCACGCCGCGCGAGAAACCT
>DASSGP010000238.1:0-3986 GCA_035693405.1 Rudaea sp.
CGCATCGCAGTGCGGCCCTGCTCGCCGACGTATGCCGTCGCTTCGACTTCGAACCAGTAAGGTGCCAACCCCTGCACGCCGAAGGCAGCCCAGTCTCTGTGCGGGCCGTTCCCGAAATCGTGGCGCACGCCGAGTTGCCAATCCCAGAAACTCGCGAACGCGTGATCCCAGAACGCTTCGATGCGCGCATCGGTGATGCCGCTCTCGCGCTCACCTTCGGTGCGGAGCCAAAGCTTGTCAAAGTCATGGCCGATCCAGGCCTCGGCCTCCCACGAGGTCGCATACGCATCGTCGCCGTGCGCGCGCTCGAATTGATCGACCTTGAACATCGCCAGCAGCGGATCGTCGTGCATGTCCATGACGCGATCCATCTCCTGCATGGACATCGGCGGCATCGGCTGCGTAGCCGGCGGCGGCGCGATATGCCCGGGATCTGCATCGGCCGTTTGCGCTCGCGCTGCGACCGGCGCTACCAGCACGGACAGCGCGAGCATCAGGCCCGGCCAAAGCGATGACCGTTCGCCCGCGGTCGCCCGCCACGGCACCGTCATGCGACCACGACCTCGCGGAACATCCCGCCTTCCATGTGGTACAGCAGGTGGCAGTGATAGGCCCAGCGGCCGAGCGCATCGGCATTGACGCGATAGCTGAGCTTCTGCGCCGGCTGCACCACGACCGTGTGCTTGCGCAGGAGGAATTCGCCGTCGGCGGTTTCGACTTCGCTCCACATGCCGTGCAGATGGATCGGATGCGTCATCATCGTGTCGTTGACGAGACTGATGCGCACACGTTCGCCGTGCTTCAGGCGCAACGGCTCTGCGTCGGAAAATTTCAGTCCGTCGAACGACCAGATGTAGCGGCCCATGTGCCCGGTCAGGTGCAACGTGATGTCGCGCTGCGTGTCGGCGCTGATCGGCCCGGTAACCGAATGCAGATCGGCGTAGCTCAGTACGCGGCGGCCGTTGTCGCGCAGGCCGATGCCGGGGTCATCGAGGTTCGTGCGTGGTGTAGCGACCGTCATGTCGACACCGGGCCCGACTTTGACGTCAGTCGCCGAGCCCAACTTCATCCCGGGCATGTTCGCGCCGCAGCTTCCTTCGCTGCCTTTGATCGGCATCGCGGAATGATCCATTGCGCCGTGATCCATTCCGCCATGCTCCATGCCGGACATCCTCGACATGTCTCCCATCATGTCGGCCATCGTCAGCAGCGCTCGGGGATCGAGTGCAGGAACGTCGGCCTGCATGCCCTCTCGCGGAGCCAGTGTGCCGCGTGCATAGCCGGAACGATCCATCGACTGCGCGAAGATCGTGTAGGCGCGGTCGTCGGCCGGCGCGACGATGATGTCGCAGGTCTCGGCCGGCCCGATGCGGAACTCATCGACCGTTACCGGTTCGACGTCCTGGCCGTCGTTCGCGACGACGGTGAGCTTCAGCCCGGGAATGCGCACGTCGAAGAAGCTCATCGACGCGCCGTTGATGAATCTCAGGCGTACTTTTTCCCCGCGCCCGAACGACCCGGTCCAGTTGCCGGCTGGCGCCACGCCGTTCATGAGGTAGGTATAGGCGTAGCCGGACACATCGGCCAGATCGGTCGGATCCATGCGCATGCGGTTCCACATGGCGCGCCGGTCGAGCGCGGCTCCGACGCCTCGCGCCTGCGCGTCGCGCAGGAAATCGGCGGCCGTGGGTTGCGCGAAATTATAATAGTTGCTCTGCTTCTTCAGCGTCGCGTAGATGTGCTCGGGATCCGAGTCGCTCCAGTCCGACAGCAGCACTACGTGCTCGCGGTCGGCACGCTGGCGTTCGCCCGCGCGCGGTTCGACGATAATCGCGCCGTACAAGCCGGTCTGTTCCTGAAAGCGCGAGTGGCTGTGGTACCAATAGGTCCCGGACTGGTTGACCGTGAACCGGTACGTGTAGCTCGATCCCGGCGCAATGCCCATGAAACTCAGGCCGGGCACGCCGTCCATGTCGGCCGGCAGGACGATGCCGTGCCAGTGAATCGAACTCGTCGTGGTCAGCGAATTGCGCACGCGCAGCGTGACCGTGTCGCCCTGTCGCCAGCGCAGCACCGGCGCCGGCAAGCTGCCATTGACGACAGTCGCGACGCGCTGCGCGCCGGTGATGTTGACCGGCAGCATGCCGATGTCGAGATCGAATTGCGTGCCGGACAATTCGACGACGCGCGGACGCGTGGGCTGAGCGATACTCGCGCGCCCAAATCCGAGTGCCGCAGCCGCTCCGCCGGCAGTCACGCCCTGGACGAAGCGGCGGCGCGACAGCATCGCAGCAAGTTTTCCGTCTCGAAAATCCATCGCAACCACAGACCGGTGATCAGTGCCGTACCTTGCTACACTGTGTGCGGCAATTACAACCCTTTTTCATTGGCACCGTTCGGCTACCTGGGAGAAACTGCGACGTTTCGCAAGTTTCCCTCACCTATCCTGGATGCGGGACGAGAGGAAGATCGTGACCGGCGCAGGCGACATCCTTTTTCGGCATTGCGCATGAACTACCGTCACGCCTTCCACGCCGGCAATTTCGCCGATGTTTTCAAGCACACGATCCTGATCGGGCTGCTCGATGCGTTGAAACTGAAAGCCGCGCCGTTCTGCTACTTCGACACGCACGCCGGAGCCGGCAGCTACGACCTGCGCGGCGTGCAGGCGGAAAAGACCGGCGAGGCCGCCGAGGGCGTGTTGCGTCTGCTCGACGTGAAATCGCCGCCGCCTCTGTTGCAGGGTTATCTCGACCTGCTGCAATCGCTGAATCCGAAGGGCGCAGGCCGTGAGATTGCGTTCTATCCAGGGTCCCCGCTGATCGCAACCAGCTTGATGCGCGACACGGATCGCGCAGTAGTGTGCGAATTGCAGCCCGACGAAGCCGCGCAACTCAAAAAGCTGTTTGCACACGACGCGCGCGTCGGCGTGCATCAGCGCGATGGTTATGCAGCGCTCGGCGCACTCGTGCCGCCGAAGGAACGTCGCGGCCTCGCGTTGATCGATCCGCCATTCGAGGCACAGGACGACGAATTCCGCGAGATCGAGGGTGCACTGGCCACGGCGTATTCACGTTGGCCGACCGGCATCTACGCGATCTGGTACCCGATCAAGTTGCGTGAACAGACTCGGCCATTTCATCGCTGGTTCGCATCGCAGAAGATCGGCAAGACGCTCGTCGTCGAACTGCTGCGCCAACCCGATGACTCCGCGCTGCGCCTGAATGGCTGCGGCATGGTCATCGTCAATCCGCCGTGGCAGTTCGACCAGCAGCTGCGCCGACTGATGCCGGTGCTTCAGGATCGCCTGAAGGTCAGCGGGTCCGGCCAGATTCGCCTCGACTGGCTGACGCGCGAATAGAGGCTGCGCACGTATCCGAGTCTTCCACGCAGCGGTAACGTCTGCCGGCACGGCAATATCCACGCGCGCCCGATCCGTGGACAATAGCAGCACACCAACTGCCGGTTTCTTGCGCGCGAATGCCTAGTCCTCGTTTCCTTTTCCGTTCCTGCGCAGCCGCTCTGACTCTGGCGCTTGTCGGCTGCACGCCGCCGCCGCCGGTATTGAAGCCGATGGAGACGCCGCAGAACATAGCGCCCGACATGGCGGCCGCCGCACCGGCGCTCTATCACGGTGCCGAAGTTCTCTGGGGTGGCCGCATCGTCGAGGTGCGCAATCGCGCCAATGCCAGCGAAATCGTCATCGTCGCGTACCCGCTCGACAGCGGTCAGCGGCCGCGGCCGAAGGAACCGAGCCAGGGACGATTCATCGCAGTGCTCGAAGGTTATGTGGAAAGTTACGACTATCCGCATGACCGCTTCCTTACCCTGAGCGGCAAGGTCGACGGCAGCCTCGTCGAGGATGTCGACGAACACCCGTATGCCTACACGGTCGTCCGCGCCGAGGGTCTGCATCTGTGGCCGGCGGGTTTCGAAAAATCAGCGCCGCAGGTTCATTTTTCGATCGGCGTCAGCGGGGGAATACG
>DASSGP010000239.1:0-3473 GCA_035693405.1 Rudaea sp.
GGCTATCCGGCCGATGTGCCGAAGTTGCGCGAGTTTCTGCTCAAGCTGGCCGATGCGACCGTGCTGGAACAAAAGACATCCAATCCCAAGCTCTACGGCGACCTCGGAGTCGAAGACGTCAAGGGCAAGGATGCGAAAGGCATTCTCGTCAGCCTCGAGGGCCTCAAGGAGCCGGTCAAGCTGATCGTCGGGAATTACAACGGTGGTGGCGGCGGCGGCACCTTCGTGCGCCGCGAGGGCGAAGCGCAGACGCTGCTGGTCAAGGGCAACCTGGCGGTCGAGAAGACCGTTGCCGGCTGGGAAAGGCATGAGTTGACCGACATCGCGGCCAATCGACTCAAGCAGGTGACCATCGCAAACCCCGACGGCAAGACGCTCAAGGTCTACAAGGAGCAGCCCGGCGACGCGAACTTCAAGGTTGCCGACGTGCCGAAGGGCCGCGAAGTGAGCTCGGATTTCGTCGCCAACGCGGTCGGTGCGACGCTGTCGGGCCTGCGTTCGGAGGATGTGTTTGCGGCAAAGGAGATGACGCCGCCGGACAAAGTATACAAGGTCAACTATGCTGCATTCGACGGCTTGAACGTGGGCATGGTCGCCTGGGTCAAGGATGGCAAGGACTACGCCCAGCTGACTGCATCGATCGACCAGGTCGCCGCGGCGGTGCACATCTCTGCCGACCAGACCAAGGCGCAGGCGGACTATGAGGCGGCGGTGCAGGCGGCGAACAAGAACCTTGCCGAGGAAAAACCGGCCACCGGGCCGGCTGCCGAAGCGACGGCCAAGGCGGCGTCCGACGTGGCCAAGCCGCTCGCCGTCAGCGATGCGGCGAAAGACCGCGACGAGCGACTCAAGGCGCTCAACGACGAGGTCACAGCCCTGAACAAGACCTTTAGCGGCTGGACGTTCGTGCTGCCGAGTTTCAAGTTCGCGAATATCGATAAGACCGTGGACGACATGCTCAAGCCGCTCGAGCAGAAGAAACCGGATGCGAAGGACGCGGCAAAACCCGGCGCACCGAAACCGGCGGCACCGAAGCCCGCAGCACCGGCTTCTGGCCAACCCTAAAGCAGCAAGACAAAAAGCCCGGCACCTGCCGGGCTTTGTGCGTGTGGAGGGAGCAGAGCATGAATCGTAGTCCCGCGATCATCGCCGCCGCGCTCGGGGCGGTCGCAGTCATTCTCGGCGCCTTCGGCGCGCACGCATTGCGCGCGCAACTCGATGCCGGCTCGCTGCAGACCTGGCACACGGCGGTCGACTATCAGTTCTGGCACGCTCTGGCGCTGATCGGGCTGGCTTGCGCCCCGGCGTCACGCTGGCGTTTCGTGGGCTCGATCGCGTTCGGCGCGGGAATTGTCCTGTTCTGCGGCAGTCTCTACGCGCTGGCGCTTGGTGCGCCGCGCTGGATCGGCGCAATCACGCCGATCGGCGGGTTGGGTTTCATCGCCGGCTGGGTCTGCCTCGGCGGCGCTTTTTGGCGCAGTGCAAGATAGAAAAGTGGTGCCGACGCGGCGCATAATCCCCTCTCAAACGGTCGTTTCATATTCGCAAGAATTGCACAGCGCCGTAAAAAAGGGAGGGGAATCATGTCCGTCACCGCAGCACGCGGCCTCAGCCGCCGTATACGTTTAGCTTTTTCCATCGGCTTGGCCCTTGCGTCTCCGGCTGCCGTGTCGCTCGCGTTCGCCGACACGATCACCGCGCCGGGACTCAGCGCACCCGGCAAGATCACCTACGATGCGGCCGGCATGCCGACGATCCAGGCTGCCAGCGACAACGACGCTGCGTTCCTGCAGGGCTACGCGCACGCGCGCTACCGCTTCTTCCAGATGGACCTGACCCGCCGCTCGGTCAGCGGCAATCTGGCCGCGCTGGTCGGCTCGTCGCAACTTTCCAACGACGTGCAGGCTCGCACGCTCGGCTTGCGCCGCGCCGCGGAAAAGACCTGGCTGGCAATGTCCGACGACATGCGCGGCTGGCTGACGGCGTATGCTAACGGCGTCAATTTCTGGCTGAAGAACAACGCGCTGCCGCCCGAGTACGGCGCGCTCGACCTGACGCAGGCCGATCCGTGGACTCCGGTCGACACGATCTGCGTCGGCAAGGGCCTTGCCTTTCAGCTCTCGTTCGACCTCGACATCAATGCGACGATCCAGCTCGGCGCGTACCAGGCGTCGGGCAAGGCCGCGGGCTACGATGGCACCGCGCTGTTCTTCGGCGATGTCGTGCGCGCGGCGCCGCCGGACAATCGCGTTTCCGTCCCCGGCTTCCAGCCTGGTGCTGCCGCCTCGTTTCAGGCGAGCACTCAATCGAGCGCCGAACGCGTTGCGTCAGCAGCGAGCGTCGGCCTTCAGTCCATTGGCACGATCGATCCGACCACGATCAAGCTGGCGCAGAACTATCGCGACGCGGTCAGTGACAATCCGTTGTTCAAGAAGGCATTGGAGGGACACGACACGCCGATCGGAAGCAACGAGTGGGTCGTCGCAGGGCAGAACACGGCTTCGGGCAAGCCGATCCTGTCGAACGATCCGCATCTGAGCCTGGCGCTGCCGCCGGTGTTCACCGAAGTCCACGTCTACTCGACGGACAGCCGTTACGCGCAGCCGATGGACGTGACCGGAGTCTCCGTCGCGGGAACGCCCGGCGTCATCCAGGGATGCAACCAGCGCGTCTGCTGGGGAACGACGACGAACACGCTGGACGTAACCGATGCATTCCAGGAAAAGCTCAAGCTCAATACGTTCGGCCTGCCGTACGCGATCGTGCACAACGGCGTCGACGAGCCGGTCCAGTACATTTTCCAGAGCTTCTATGTCAATCAGCTCGACGGCACGGCAAACCATGTCGTGCGCGACAATTCGATCGGCTATCTGAACGGAGCTGTCACGGTGGTCGTGCCACGGCGCAACAATGGACCGCTGGTCGTGATCGATACGGCCAGCAGCACCGGATTGTCGATCGCCTACACGGGCTGGGAGGCAACGTTCGAGTTGCAGAGTTTCCGCCAGATCAACCGCGCGGCGAACCTGAGCGACTTCCAGACTGCGTTGAGCTTCTTCGATTTCGGCTCGCAGAACTTCGTGTACTCCGACGTCGACGGCAACATCGCCTACTTTGTCACCGGCGAGGCGCCGGTTCGTACCGACCTGCAGGCCGGCACCGTCGGCGGCGGGGTGCCGCCGTTCCTGATTCGCGACGGAACCGGTGCGGCACATCATGACTGGCTGCCGGTAGCGCATCCGCAGCCGAACCAGGCCACGCCGTATGAGATCCTGCCGGCGAACGAGATTCCGTTCGTCATCAATCCGGCCAGCGGCTACTTCGCCAACGCCAACAACGATCCGATCGGATACTCGCTCGACAACAATGCGTTGAACCAGGCGCGTCCGGGCGGCGGAATCTACTATCTCGGCCCCGGTGGCGAGGATGCCTGGCGCATCGGCCGGATCGACCGCGTGCTGCAGGGTTACATT
>DASSGP010000240.1:0-2994 GCA_035693405.1 Rudaea sp.
AAGCTGTCCGCTGCGTAAACAGGCTGAGCCGTGAGCGCGCTGATTCCTGCTTTGCGAAATAGGATTCACGTGGCCCTCACAAGACCTTAATAGACGCGCTGTCAGCCTGCGCTACTTCTCCGTCCGAGGTCCCGTTCGAAGTCCGCCTGAAAGCGGTAATCGCCTGCGTCTTCGCTCGTTTCGATGACCGTCATAAGTGGGACTTTGACCAGCCACCCCTGATGGAAATGGGGCGCCCCAGAAACGGGGCGACGAAGCGCACGAAACCATTGGAGGTGAACCGTGAAGGCTTGGTCTTGGCAGAAATCCCTGTTGCTGCTCGGCTTTTGCGCCTTGGGCGCGGGAGCGTGGGAGGCACGAGCGCAGGACGGCGATGCTACCGGCGACAACGATGCCAGCACGAGCGGCGTGCCGGATCAAGACGATCCGCGCGCGCGCTTGGCCTGGGAAGCGGAGCTCAGCGGCCCGGTCACGGCGGCAGTCCGCCAGAACGAGATCAAGCAGGTCAACCTGCACAATTCAAAGAAGAACGCGCCCGGCGCGAAGTGGGTCAACATCGGCCCGACCAATTCCGACTACGAACAGAATGGCAGCTTCACCGGACACGTCCGCGACAGCGGCCGGGCGCGCGGTATACTTTTCCATCCGGACTACCCCGACACGGTTTTTTTCCTGACGTCCGGCGGCGGCCTGTGGCGCACCGACAACTGGAGCGCAAATAGCCCGACCTGGACGGCGCTCACCGACAACATCTCCACCACGGGTGGCGGCGCGGTAGATTTTGGCCGCAGCCCGAATACGCTCTATCTCGGCCTCGGCGATCCATACGACCAGCTGCTGATCGGCGGCGCCGTCGTCAAGTCCAAGAACGGCGGCGTCAGCTGGGGTCCGACGGTCGAACTCGGCACCACGATTTCAGTGCGCGACCTCAAGGTCGACACCAGCACCAACAAAGACATCGTCCTCGTCGCGACCGAGAACGGCCTGTTCCGCTCGGCCGACGAAGGCGTCTCGTTCTCGGCCGTGTCCACGTTCACCGGCCTGTCGGTGTGGAGCATCGTGCGCACGAGCGCCGGCTGGCTTGCCGCGGCCCAGCCCTGTGGGGCACCGCTCGGCAGCCGCATCGGCGTGATCTGCGGCACGAACCTCACGCTCTACCTGTCCACCGACAAGGGCGCGACCTGGGCACCGATCAGCAACGCCGGTAACGTGTTTGCGAACAACGGGCGCACCACGCTGGCGGTCGCGAAACCGGGCGAATCCGTGGTGTATGCGTATGCGGCCACCGTCAACGAACTCCCCGCCGCCGGCGGGTCGCTCAAGGACGTCTACCGTTCATCCGACGGCGGCCAGACCTGGGTTGCGAACAACGTGGGTGCTCAGCCGAATCCGATTCTGGGCAACATGAACGTCTGCGGCGGGCAATGCTGGTACAACCAGTCGATCGGCGTTGATCCGAACGATCCGAGCCGCAACACGGTCTGGATCGGCGGCAATCTCTCGACGGCCAGCACCAGCAACGGCGGCGCCAGCTGGACGCTGCGCACTTGGTGGCTGTACAGCCAGATCCCGGAACTGCCGTACGCGCACGCGGATCACCACATGCTCGCGTTCAAGACGACAGGCACGCCGAGCATCGTGCTCGGCGACGACGGCGGCCTCAATGTCAGCGAAGACAACGGCGACACGTTCTCGAGCGACAAGAACATCGGACTCGTCTCGCACCTGTTCTACACGATTTCCGGCAACGACAAGTTCCCCAACCTCGTGATCGGCGGCTTGCAGGACAACGGCACGCGCATTCGCACCGACAATAGCGGCACGTTCAATCAGTCGAGTGGTGGCGACGGTCTCGGCACAGCCTACAGCCAGGACGACACGACTTCGGTGTTCGTCAGCGCCGCCAGCAGCACCACGCCGGTCCTGCGCGTGAACATGAGCTACAGCCCGCCGACGGAAATCCAGGAATTCGTCGCGGCCACGAGCGGCTTCCAGGATTCGACCGGCTCGGGTTTCTTCACGAACATCATTCCGGCGGGACCGGGTCTGGATCCGGCCGGCAAGGTGTTCTTCATGTTCTCGAACGCGCGCGTGTGGAAGACCACGTCATCCGGCCTCTCGACTGGCAGCTGCGTGGCGGGGTCCAACCAGCCCGGCTGCGGCTGGAAGTGGTTCGGCTCGGCCGGCGTCGCGGGCATCCCTGCCGCGCGCCGCTTCCGCTCCACGCCGTACAACCTCGGCGTGAGCCCAACCGACCTCAACCGCGTCGCGGTCGGCGCCGCGGGCGGCTTCTTCGACGTGACCACAAACCTGGGCACGACCTGGACCGACATCAACCTGATCGCCGCGGTCCCCGGATTCACCGGCTTCATCTCGAACGTGATCTGGCAAGACAACCAGAACATCTGGATCACGTCGGTCGACCTCGCACCGGGCGGCAAGCGCGTGATCAAGGCCAGCATCGCGAACCCGGGCGATCCGTGGACGACCGCGACGTACGTCGTTCTGCAAAGCGGCCTGCCGGACCTGCCGGTGACGCGCTTGTACTTCGATCCGCGCGACATCACGCACAACACGATTTATGCCGCCACGCACGTCGGCATCTACCGCACGATAAATGGAGGCGGCTCGTGGTCGCCGTTCGGCAACAGTCTTCCGACGGTGCGAGTCAACGACATCTACATGCCGCCCGACGGCAGCACGATCCGTATCGCCACGTATGGACGCGGCATCTGGGAACTCGCGCAGATCGAGCTCGAGAAGTCGGCGCTCGCGGATACTACGCTGTCTTGCGATCATGACGGCGTGCTCGACAATGGCGAGGCTGGAACGCTGAAGGTCACGCTGCGCAATCAAGGCCCGAACAACGTCAACAAGGGCACGCTGACGTTCACGTCCGACAACCCGCACGTCACGTTCCCGAGCGGCAACACGATCCCCGTGCCGCCGATGAACAAGGGTGCGGCCGGCTCCGCCAGCGTCGCGGTGGCGCTC
>DASSGP010000241.1:0-6601 GCA_035693405.1 Rudaea sp.
TGCGGCATGTTCGGCCTGTTCTTCACTTCGGAAAACGTGGAAACCTATACGCAGGCCACGGCCTGCGACGTGCCGGCGTTCAATCGCTTCTTCCATGCGATGCTCGAGCGCGGCGTGTACCTGGCGCCGTCGGCGTTCGAGGCCGGATTCATGTCGCTCGCACACAGCGAGCAGGATATTGCCGACACGCTGCAGGCCGCTCGTGAGGCATTCCGCGGTTAAGAGCAAATTTTTTGGACGCGGATTTCGCGGATGAACGCGGATTTCGCGGATAAGAGCAATTTTTCAATCTTGATCCGTTTTTATCCGCGTTCATCCGCGTTCATCCGCGTCCAAAAGTTGTCGCTCTTCACGCGAAACCGAAGCCACGCCGCATCGGCGCGGCCCATGCCGGGCAGCGCAAGTGGCCCTTGCGCATCAGCGCCGCTGATCCGAGACTGATCGCATCGTCGTCCTGAATTGGAGCTCACCGTGCGTCCGGAAACCCTGTTCGTCCATGCCGGCGCGACGCCGGACCCGGCCACCGGCGCGGTCGTGCCGCCGCTGCATCTGGCGACGACGTTTCAGCATGGCCCGGCGGGCGAACGTGTCGCCGGGTTCGAGTACGTGCGCGAAGGCAACCCGAACCAGCAGCAGTTCGAAAGCGCGCTCGCGGAACTCGAAGGCGGCGCCGGAGCGCTCGCGTTTGCCTCCGGCATGGCGGCGATCACCGCGCTGCTCGACAGCCTGCCGTCCGGTGCGCACATCTTGTATCCGCAGGATTGCTACGCGGGACTACGCGTTCTCGTGACCGAATTCCTGCCGCAGCGCGGCGTTTCGGCGACATCCGTCGACATCGGCGATGTCGCTGCGGTTCGCGCCGCAATGACGCCGAATACACGCATGCTCTGGCTCGAAACGCCGTCGAATCCGCAACTGCGGATCTGCGACATCGCCGCGCTGGCGGAAGTCGCCCACGCGCAAGGCGCGCTCGTCACCTGCGACAATACGTTCGCGACGCCGTTGCTGCAGCAGCCGTTGCGGCTCGGCGCCGACGTCGTGATGCACTCGACGACGAAATATTTCGGCGGCCACAGCGACGTGCTCGGCGGCGCTTTGGCGTTCACGCACCGTGATGCGTTATTCGATACTGTCGCGCACCGCCGCCATATCACCGGTGGCGTGCCGTCGCCATTCAACGTCTGGCTGACTCTGCGCGGACTGCGCTCCCTGCCGGCGCGCATGGCCTGGCATTGCCGCAACGCGCGCGCGGTGGCCGAATTTCTAGTTGCGCACCCGCGCGTCGAAGCCGTGCACTGGCCAGGCCTGCCGTCACACCCCAATCACGCGGTCGCAGCGCGGCAGATGCGCGATTTTGGCGGCATGCTCAGCGTGCGCATCCGCGGCGGGCGCGATGCGGCGCTCGCGTTTGCCGGCAAAGTACAGTTATTCACAAATGCCACTTCGCTCGGCGGCTGCGAATCACTGATCGAACACCGCGCGTCGGTAGAGGGCGCCAACCCGGTATCGCCACAGAACCTGTTGCGCCTTTCGATCGGCCTGGAACATGCCGACGATCTCGTCGACGACCTGCGTCAGGCGTTGGCCTGAGTAGTACCGCCGGCTCAGCGCCAGAGGCCAGCGTGCTAAAGTACTACCAGACACCGGTATTCGGCATCGACGCCCACGGCTCCTGCGGCGGCAGGTGGCCGTCCTGCAGCAGTTCGACCGAGATCAGGTCCGGCGAGCGCACGAAGGCCATGTGGCCGTCGCGCGGCGGACGGTTGATCGTGTAGCCCATCGCCTGCAGGCGCGCGCAGGTCGCGTAGATGTCGTCGACGCGGAAAGCGAGATGGCCGAAATTGCGCGCACTACCGTAGTCCTCGGTCGGCGAGCCGTCCGAAGGCGGCCAGTTATAGGTCAGTTCGATTTCAGCATGCGGCGTGGCCGGCGCGGCCAGGAAGATCAGCGTGAATTTGCCCTGGGCGCTCTCCTGGCGGCGTGTTTCGCGCAAGCCGAGCCCTTCGCAGAAGAAGCGCAGCGTAGCGTCGATGTCGCGAACGCGAATCATGGTGTGCAGATAACCAAGCATTTTTACATTCTCCACATGTTACAGAACGCCTGAAAGCCTTCAGTCGAGGAACAGGTCCGGCAGCAATGGCGCCGCGGGATCGACCGCATACCTGCCGAGGTCCGTGACGCCGGCTTCGCGCAGCACCTCGTCATCGATCAGGAACCTGCCGCTGAATCCTCGCGCCGGCCGGGTCAGGATTGCGTGCGCGGCATCGGCCACGATCTCGGGCTTGCGCCCGTTCGACGCGCTGACGCCGGGGATCATGTTCAAGGCATCGGTCGCGATCAGCGTGCGCGGCCACAGCGCGTTGATCGCGACACCGCGCGCGCCGAACTCGGCGGCCAAGCCGAGCGTGACGAAACTCATGCCCATCTTCGCCAGCGTGTAGCCGGCGTGCGGCGCCCACCATTTCGAATCGAGCGAAGGCGGCGGCGCCAATGTCAGGATGTGCGGGTTGGCCGAATTCAGCAGATGCGGCAGGCAGGCCTGCGCGCACAGGAACGTGCCGCGCGCATTGACCTGCTGCATCAGGTCGAAGCGCTTCATCGGCGTGTCGAGCGCGCCGCGCAACCAGATTGCGCTGGCGTTGTTGACGAGGACGTCGATGCCACCGAAGCGCTGCACGGTCTGCTCGACGGCGCCGCGCACCGAGTCCTCTTCGCGGATATCGCACTTGATCGCAAGCGCCGCACCGCCGGCAGCCTCGACTTCGGCTGCTGCCGTATGGATCGTGCCGGGCAGCTTCGGATTCGGCACATCGGATTTCGCCGCGATCACGATATTGGCGCCATCGCGCGCGGCGCGCAGCGCGATCGCCAGACCGATGCCGCGCGATGCGCCGGTGATGAACAACGTCTTGCCCTGCAATGTGTCCATGCGAAGGTCTCGGCGGAAGAGCTAAAAAGATACACCACGAAGGCACGAAGGACACGAAGAAAGGCAGAGTGATTTTCAAAACTCGCAGAGGACGGCGTTTCCGCACATGCAGCGGCATGGAGGCATCGAGCGGTTCAAGGCGAAGGACATGAACCATGCAACAAGACCATTGCCATTCTTCGTGATCTTCGTGCCTTTGTGGTGAATCTTTTCGCCTTGGCCAAGGGCGCCTCATGCGTTCTGGAATCGAGGCAAGTAATGCATCAGTTGTCCGAGCCGGTCGAGAGGATCGCCGAGCTGGAGCAGATGCTGGCGCTCGCGGTTGTCGAACGGCAGCGCTTCGGCGAGCCGGTAGCCGACCCAGGCGGCATCGTCAAAGCATGCACGCGGGGCCTTGCCGTGCGGGCCACCGGCCTTTTCGAGCAGGCGCTCGAGAATCGTAGCGAGCAGCAGGAACTCCGGCGGCATGGTCACGCTCGGCTCGTCCGGCCATAGCGTCACTTCGCCGTGGGCGAGTCCGTTGTCGCGCACGCGCGAACGTTCGACATGGAAGCGCCGGCCGCCGCTGACGCAGATGCCGAGCAGGCCGTCGGGGTTTGTATAGAAATCCACAATCTGCGCGAGCGTGCCGATCGCGGCCGGCACGGCGGCCTCGCCAACCTCGCGCCCCTGCAGGATCAGGCAGACGCCGAAGCCGGGGCCGCCGCGCGCGCAATCGCGCACCAGATCCAGGTAGCGCCGCTCGAACACGCGCAGGTTGAGCAAGCCGCCCGGAAACAAGACGGTGTTCAACGGAAACAGTGGTATATCGAGTGCGGCCCCGGTCGCCATCGTGACCAGTTTAGGCCCACGCGCGCCTGCGCGGAAGCGTCAGCGCAGTGCGGCGAGAAAGCGCCGCGGCGCGTCCTCGAATCCGCCGTTGGACATGAATACGACATGGTCGCCGGCGCGTGCCTGCTGACGCAGCGCTCCGACCAGATCGGCCACCGTTGCCGCGGTACGGCCCCGGCCAGCCAGGGCATCGGTCACGCGCTGCGCGTCCCAGGACAGCTCCGGCCGCTGCAGGAGCACGATCGCGTCGGCATCGCGCAGGCTCGGCGCCAGTTCGTCGGCGTGCGCGCCGGCACGCATCGAGTTCGAGCGCGGCTCCATGCCGACAAGGATCCGCGCCGCACCGATCCTCGCGCGCAGACCGGCCAGGGTCGTCGCGATCGCGGTCGGGTGGTGGGCGAAGTCGTCGTATACGCGAACGCCACCATGCTCGCCGACCAGCTCCATGCGCCGCTTGGCGCTGCGGAAATCCGCCAGCGACGCGATCGCCCGCGACAAATCCACGCCGCCCGCATCGGCTGCCGCGAGCGCAGCGAGCGCATTCATGACGTTATGGCGGCCGAGCAGGTTCCAGCGCACTTCGCCGAGTTCGTGGCCTTCGCGCGCCACCGCGAACGTGGAACCGTCGGCGGAGATCAACCTTGCGCGCCAATCGCCGCTGTCGACGCCGAAGGTCGTGACCGGCGTCCACACGCCCATCGCCAGCACCTCGGCCAGACGCACATCCTCGGCGTTGACGATCAGCCGTCCGCTGCCGGGTACGGTGCGCACGAGGTGATGGAACTGGCGCTGGATCGCCGCGACGTCGGGAAAGATGTCCGCGTGATCGTATTCGAGATTGTTGAGGATCGCGACGTGCGCATGGTAATGCACGAACTTCGAGCGCTTGTCGAAGAATGCCGTGTCGTATTCGTCGGCTTCAATCACAAAGTCCGAAATGGGGTCAGAGTCATTTTTCCGCAGATCGGGGTTGGTTTTTCCGGATTCCGCGAGTTCGGAAAAATGACTCTGACCCCATTTCCCAAGCCGCGCCGACACCCCGAAATTCTCCGGCACGCCGCCGACGAGGAACCCCGGCGCGCGGCCGCAAGCCTCAAGTATCCACGCGAGCATCGCCGTCGTCGTCGTCTTGCCGTGGGTTCCGGCAACTGCGAACACACGCCTCGACGCCAGCACGTTGTCGCCGATCCACTGCGGACCGGAGACGTATGGCAACCTCGCATCGAGCATGTGTTCGATCGCCGGATTTCCACGCGACATCGCGTTGCCGACGACGACGAGATCCGGCGGTGGCTCGAGATTTTCGGCGCAGTAGCCCCGTTTCAGCTCGATGCCGAGCTGCTCGAGCTGCGTGCTCATCGGCGGATAGATGTTCTGGTCGGAACCTTCGACAGAATGGCCGAGTTCGCGCGCGAGCGCGGCGATGCCTCCCATGAACGTGCCGCAGATGCCGAGGATATGGAGTTTCATCAACTTCCGCCGACGGCGCCGCCGACCAGCATCATCCCGGCGATGATCCATAGCAGTGCGATCACCACGCCGCTGAGGAACGGCACATCGAAACTGTGGCGGAAGATATGCGCGTCGACGATCACCTTCCAGACGAGCAACGGCAGCGACACCAGCACCAGCAGGATCTGCAGCGGCGTCAGTTGCTGGACCGTTGTTGGCGGGTCGCCGATCAGCAGCAGGATCGGCACGTTGAGCAGGATGAAGACGAGGGTGCAGCCGAGCAATGCCGTCGCCGTCTGCACGAAGCGGTTGCGCAGTCCGCGCAAGGTCAGGATCACGTTGAGCGCGCCGAGCGTGAACATCAGTTCCAGCGCCGCGCCGGCGAACACGCCGTCGAGAGGGGCCGCGCGCGCCACGGCAACACCGAGCTGGAGAACCAGCCAGGCAGCCGCAACGGCAGCCAGCAGCGAGACCGAATACGGCAGGTCCTGCGGCCCGCGCCGCAGCAGGCAGACATCGCGAATCAGATAGACGAACGGCGGCATGAAACCTCAACTGGATCGGCGCGGGCGGACTTTGACGGCCGGCAACCCGGGCCGGCCGATGCAGATTCCGCGCTCAGCGTGGCAGCGCCGCGAGAATGCGTTGGAATACCTGTTCGACGTTGCCGACACCATCGACAGTCTTGAGATGGCCGAGTTGAGCGAAATGTTCGGCCACCGGCTCGGTCTGCGCACGATAGACGTCCAGGCGCTTGCGCACGATTTCCGGGTCGTCGTCCTTGCGGTGTTCGGCGGCGAAACGGATCTCGCAGCGGCTGAGGATCGCGCTGTCGGGCACATCGAGCTTGATCGCCACGTCGAGCGGCTGGCCAAGGCGGTCGAGCAGCGTTTCCAGCGCAGCGCACTGCGCCAGGTTGCGAGGGTAGCCGTCGAGGATGAAGCCGTTACCCACGTCGGGTTGGGCGAGGCGTTCCTCAAGCATGCCGAGCACGATTTCGTCGGACACCAGGTGACCGGCTTCCATGACCGCCTTGGCCTTGACGCCCAGCGGCGTGCCGGCCTTGACCGCGGCGCGCAGCAGGTCGCCGGTCGAGATGTGCGGCACCTTCAGCTGTTCCTTGAGCAGCGTGGCCTGGGTACCCTTGCCCGACCCGTTCGGGCCGAAGAAAACGATGCGCATGATTCTTTGATCTTGTCCGTCGTTGTGGCCGGCGCGCGGCGATGCCATGTCGATTCCAGCACCGCAATATCGCGATGGGCTAGACTTCCGCGACGAGCGCCCGCCTAACCTAGCGGCAGCGGCGCACAGAGTCAAACCAAGGTGCAAAATCGCATGACCCAGGGCAATCTGCTGTACGCACAATCCGGCGGCGTCACCGCCGTCATC
>DASSGP010000242.1:0-4104 GCA_035693405.1 Rudaea sp.
GACCCGGCCCACTACGGCTGGTATCGCGACTTCCGCCGCTACGGCACGGTGCCGCACGCCGGCTTCGGCCTCGGTTTCGAACGCCTCGTCGTCTACACGTGTGGCCTGGCCAACATCCGCGATGCGATTCCTTATCCGCGCGTGCCGGGAAGCGCCGAGTTCTAGCTGGCGTTTGATTCGCATCTCCGGAGTCTTGCTTCGCAAGCAGGCTGACATCCTTTAAGCCGTTCGTGCTGAGCGTAGCGCAGCGAAGTCGAAGCAGACCCTTCGACTTCGCGCCTTCGGCGCCACGCTCAGGGCGAACGGATTGAGAAGCACGAGCAATGTAGGCTGGTTTAGCGCAGCGGCTCTCAACAGCGGAGCTGGTCAGCCCAACGATTCGTGTAGCGCTCGCGTTGGGTTTCACTTCGTTCAACCCCGCCTACGACTGCCGCTTCGCTAGCTGTTCTCGGTCAGCCGATCAGCACAACCGTCTTGACCTGCGCCCACACGCGGCTGCCGGGCGCCAGTCCCAGGGTGTTCCACGAGCGCTGCGTGATGCGCGCGAGCAACGGCGTTCCGGCCGCGTCGAGGCGCACGAGCACCTGCGCTGCGTGCTCGGTCGGCGCCATGTCGACGACTACAGCGGGAATGATGTTGAGGATGCTCGTGCCGGCCTGTTTGTGCAGTGTCAGGCTGACATCGCGCGCTTCGATGCGGCAACGGACCTTGCCGGCGGCCGTTGGCGGCCGCCGCCGCGGCACGTAGATCGTTCCACCGGCGAAGTCCAGGCGCGTGAGTTCGTCGGCCTGGTCGTGGCCAGCGATCCTCGCCTCGATGAACACGCCGGCGTCATCGGTGAATGTCGATGGCAGGTCGAGCCGAGCTAGCGTCTCCTGCAGCGGGCCGCTGGCGATCACACTGCCGCGCTCGAGCAGCACCAGGTGATCGGCAAGGCGCGCGACTTCATCCGGCATGTGGCTGACGTAGATCGACGGGATTTCGAGTTCTTCGTGCAGGCGTTCGAGGTACGGCAGTATTTCGTGGCGGCGCCGAAGGTCGAGCGACGCGAGCGGCTCGTCGAGGAGCAGCAGGCGCGGCCGCGTCAACAGCGCGCGTGCGATCGCCACGCGCTGCCGCTCGCCGCCGGACAGTTTCTCCGGGCCGCGATCCAGCAGCGCAGCGATGCCGAGAATGTCGGCCATCCGCTCCAGCGCGTCGCCTTCGGTTACGCGAGCAGCGCGCTTCAAACCATATTCGAGATTGCCGCGAACGCTCAGGTGCGGGAACAGGCTCGCCTCCTGGAACACATATCCGAGCGGCCGGCGGTGCGTCGGCATAAATATATCTTTGGCATCGTCCTGCCAGACCTCGCCGTTGACGCTGAGGTAGCCGCCACGCGGCCGTTCCAGACCGGCCATCGCGCGCAAGCAAGTCGTCTTGCCCGATCCGGAGGGCCCGAACAGGGCCGTGACGCCGCTGCTGGGAAGGCGCAGGTTCACGCCGAGGGAAAATCCCGGGTAGTCGATCGAGAAGCGGGCCAGTATGCCGTCGGTCATTGTCTTACGGTCTTGCCCGCAGCGGTCAGCGTGCCGACACTGACGAGGACCGCGAACGCGAAAACGACCAGCAGGGCCGACAGCCAGTGCGCCTGCGCGTACTGGAACGCCTCGACGTGGTCGTAGATCAGCACCGATGCAACGCGCGTCTCGCCTGGGATATTGCCGCCGATCATCAGCACGACGCCAAACTCGCCGACCGTGTGCGCAAACGTGAGGATCGCGCCGGCGACGAACCCGTGGCGCGCCAGCGGCACCCCGACCGAGAAGAACCGGTCGAGCGGGCCGGCGCGCAAGGTCGAAGCGACTTCGAGCGGTCTTTCGCCGACCGCTTCGAACGCGTTCTGCAACGGCTGGATCATGAACGGGAGGGAATAGACAACCGACGCTACGACGAGGCCGCCGAACGTGAACGGCAACAAGCCCAGACCGATCGATTGGGTGAACTTGCCGATTGGTCCATGCGGACCCATCGCGACGAGCAGATAGAAACCGAGCACGGTCGGCGGCAGCACCAGCGGCAGCGCGACGACCGCCGCCAGCGGACGTTTCCAGCGCGACGGCGTGCGGGCAAGCCACCACGCGATCGGGCTGCCGATGACGAGCAGCAAGGCGGTGACCAGCGCCGCCAGTTCGACGGTCAGCCAGATTGCTGCCAGGTCACTGCTGGAAAATGCGTCGCCAAGTGTCAATGACCGCTCGCCTCGCCCGGTAAGGAGAAACCATAGCGCACCATGACTGCCCTTGTCTGCCCGGCACCCATGTAATCGGCGAAAGCCTTGGCCAGCGTGTTGTCGGCCGCCCGCTTCGTGATCACGAAGACCTGATCCAGGGGCTCGTGCAGGCTGTCCGGCACCAGGCTGTAGGTACCCTTGCCGGCCATTTCCGGCGCGAGCACCAATGACAGCGCGATGATCCCGACCTGCGCGTTGCCGGATTCGGCGAACTGCGCTGTCTGGGCAATATTCTCGCCATAGACAAGTTTGCTCTCGACCTTCTCCCAGATCCCGCTTGCACGCAACGCCTCTTCGGCACGCTTTCCATACGGGGCGTGTTGCGGATTCGCGATCGCGATCTTCCGGATGTCGGCGCGCGTCAGGTCCGCGATATTCAGAGTCTTGGCATCGATCGTCTTGCTCCACAGCACGAGCCGGCCGATCGCATAGGGATGGACCTCGCCGACCGCGAGGCTCGCTTTCAGCAAGTCTCGCGGGAACGCAATGTCCGCCGAAAAGAACAGGTCGAACGGCGCGCCCTGTTCGATCTGGGTCTTGAACTTGCCGGAAGAACCGTACACGACCTCGACCTCGTCGCCGGCATGTGCCTTGCGGAATTGAGCGACTACTTCGTCGAGGCAATACTTCAGGTCGGATGCCGCGGCGATCGTTATCTTTTCGGCAGCGAAGGATGCCGGAGCCGGCGCCACCATCGATGCAATCAGTACAAGGCTTGCCAGCTTCATGGATTGTCCCTATTGGAGGGCCGCAGCGCGCAGTGCACCTGCCGCGGCCGGCGATCTCCGACTCGAATCCATGGTACTCCGCGTTATAGCCATGTGGCCATAGCGAAGGCACCGGGCCTATTCCGGACGCGCGGCATATCTGGCCAGAATCGCCAGCTCGCGCCGAATCGCCTGGGGAGCCTTCTTCTGGATGTTGCGGTAGGCCGCGGCGATCCGTGCTCCGTCTGCGGTGAGTTTCGCTCCGCCACCGTGCGCACCGCCCGGAGCCGCTTCGATCAGCGGGCTGACGAACATCCGGTTCATTTCGTCCACGAGCTGCCAGGCGCGCTTGTAGCTCATGCGCATCAGCCGCGCCGCACCCGAGATCGAGCCGGTTTCGGCGATCTTTTCGAGGAGGTCGGCCTTGCCGGGCCCGAATGCGGCGACGGCGAGATTCACCCGGATGCGGACCGGCGGCAAAGACGCTCGCCGAGTCATGGTGAATCACCGATCGGTAGCACGAGCATTGCGCGCGCCCTGCGTGGCTGAACAAGTTTGCCTATTGTATCCACCTCCAGACGTTTCGCGGCCCACTAGCCCAGCTTCACGATCGCCGCGCGCGCCTGCTCCTGCAGTGCGCGGTAGGAGCGCTCCCACTGCCCTTCGCGAGGTGTCGAATGCGCGACACGGCCGAGCATGTCGACGGCCGTCTGCACGAGCGAGCGAGCGCGTGCGAGTTCTTCGACGATGCGCTCGTGCTCGTCCTTGGCCACCATCAGGATCTTGCGGTCGCGGCATACGCCGATGCATGGTTGCGGCGCTTCGATCTTGCCGCAGCCGATGCATTGCCACGCCTGGATGTAATCAGTCATCGGAGTCGTCCTGCGGCCGGACTCATGCCGGCGCACGCGACAATGCTATGTCACTGCGCGCGGCTGCGCGTTGATCCCGGTCAAACAGTCGGGCGCTGCCCGCAGCGCGAAACGCAGCGCCCGCCGTTTGTAAGCGAGTCGCACGCGGCACCGGACACAGGGAATGGTCGACCGTCGCCGGCGCAAGCTTGCCCTGAGTTCGTCGGCGGAAAAAGGATGCGCAATAAATCGCCTGTTCAAGAAAAGGCCGGAC
>DASSGP010000243.1:0-6583 GCA_035693405.1 Rudaea sp.
GAAGTCGCAAGCGCCCTTGCCCGCGACACGCTGGTCCACGAGATCACCGAGGGCGCGCCGCTGGCCCAGGCGGTGCAGCGCGCCGACGAGGAAATCATCCAGCATTCGAGCCGCAAAGCCGAAGCGCTGCCGATGGGCACGACGATCGCCGCGCTGCGCCTGCGCAACAGCGACTACGAGGTCTGCTGGGTCGGCGACAGCCGCGTATACATGTGGAATGGCGAGCTCAAGCAGCTGTCGCAGGATCATTCCTACGTGCAGGAGCTGATCCAGCAGGGTGCGATTACGCACGAACAGGCGCGCACGCATCCGCACCGCAACGTCGTGACCCAGGCGCTCGGCGTCACCGATCCGGAAAGCCTGCGCGTGGAGACGATCCGCGGCACACTGATGCCGGGCATGCAGATCCTGCTGTGCTCGGATGGACTCACCGAGGAGGTCGACGACAGGCAAATCGGCCAGATCCTCGCGCGCCAGGACCTTTCCGCCCAGGAATGCGTCGATCACTTGATTCTCGCCGCGCTCGACGGCGGCGGGTCGGATAACGTGACGGTGATACTGGTCCGAAGTCGGTGATAAGGGCCTAGGGCAGACGGCTGAAGATCAAAAGCTGCCGCGACGCGCTTTTTTGCTCTTAGCCCTCAGCCCTCAGCCCTTCTCCCGCGCCGCAAGTTCCGCTTTGAGCTTGAGCAGACCCTCGCTCGTCGGCGCAGCACGCAGGCCCTTTTCGATCAGCTCGTCGGCACCCGTGTCCAGTCCGCGGTCCAAGGCGCTGCGCGCGCCGCGTTCGTAGAATGCTGCAATGCGCGCCAGCCCCTGCGTTGCTGTCGCGTTGCCGGGCTCACGCTTGAGTACTTCGCGGAACAGGTCGATCGCATTGTCACCGGCTGGATAGCCGAACTTTTCTCCGAGCCCGGATTTGAAACCGTCGTCGAGATACTTGCCGGCACGCGTCAGCAACGAAGGCGTGTCGAGCCGGCTCAGTCCCGCCGTATCGACTGAGTCCCCTGCCGGCTCGCCGGGAGTTGGTGGCGGGGGCAGTGCCGACGGCGTCGTTGCCGGCGCGACGACGCTCGACGGCGGCGCTGGCGGCGAACGCAGCCAGCGCCAAGCGAGTGTTCCAGCCACGGCGAGCACGAACGCCAGCACCAGCGGCAGCGCCCAGCGCGGAAACGGCCATGAGCGCTGCGCGGCATTTCCAGGCGCCGCTCTCGCATCGTCGACATTCGCGCCGGGCAAGCGGCGGCGTCTGCTGCGCCGCTCGTTGGCGGGCGCAATCGGATGCTCGCGCAGCAAGGCATCGCAGGCCGCCATGAAAGCATCGCCCGTGGCAAAACGCTGCTCGCGATCCTTGGCCATTGTCTGATCAATGAGCGGCTGCAGCCAGGTCATGGAATCCGGCAGGCGCGGCACCGGGTCGGTGACGTGGCGCAGCGCAACCGCGTACGGATCATTTGCAACGTACGGCTTGCGCCCTGAGAGCATCTCGAACAGGACAGCGCCCAGGCTGTAAATGTCCGTGCGGCCATCGACCTGACTGGCCTGTGCCTGCTCGGGGCTCATGTAATCGGGCGTGCCGATCGCATTGCCGGCCATCGTTGCCGAACTCATCGACTTGATCGCCTTCGCGATGCCGAAATCGGCCAGCACCGCAGCGCCGGTCGCGCGGAACAGGATGTTGCCGGGTTTGACGTCGCGATGGACGAAGCCCATCTCGTGCGCGTAGGTCAGGCCGGAGGCGAGGTCATGGGCGATGTTCAGCGCTTCGTACGCTCCAAGGCCGCTTTGCAGGCGTTCGCGCAGCGAACCCGCAGACAGGTATTCGCTGGCCATGTAGTAGGTGCCGCGGTACGAGCCGATGTCGTGCACGGTGACCAGGTGCGGGTGCGACAGCTTCGCGGTGATCCGGCCTTCCTTGAGGAATTGCTCGCAGAAGTCCGCGTTCGCGGCCAGCACCGGCGCCATGACCTTGAGCGCAACTTCGCGCTCGAGCGACTCCTGCATGGCGAGATAGACCGTCGCCATGCCGCCCGTGCCGAGTGTCCGCAGCACGCTGTAGCCGGGAATCTGGACGGCGTCGGTCACGCGCGCATCATGCTTGTTCGCTGCAAACGCGGCGCCCGCCGCAGACGGACAGCCCGCTCCGACGAACCCGAGGCGGGCTCTATCGGAGCAACATCATGGTGCCGCGGTGCGCAGATCCTTGAGTGCGCCATCGAAACGCGCCATCGCATAGTTGTTTTCATCCTTGACTGTCTCGTATAGCGCATCGAGCTTGGCGTGCAGCCGCGCCGCATGGTCCTTGTCGAGCTTGCCGGCGTTCTCGAACGCGACAACGACCGACTGCGAGGCCATTGCCACCTGCTCGGCCGAGGAGAAGTCGCGGAACTCGCCACGTTCGGCGTCGGCGACGAAGCTGGCGAGAATCACGTCGAGGCTGGCGGCGTCGTAGCTGTACGCGGAAACCTTCGGCAGCAGTTCGGCCAGCGTTGTGCGCAGCTTGCGCGCGGCGGCGAATGTTCCGTCGCGACTCTCGGTCGTCGCACGATGCAGCGCACGCGTCTCGTCGAGCACGCGCTGCGCGGCCGCCTTGTCCACTGGCGCGAGCACGTAGCGGAACATCACCAGATTCGCATCGTTCAAGCGCACGACGCCCGGGCCGAGCCCGGTGCCCTGGCGCGGTCCCCACTTCTTGCCTTGCATCAGCTTGTGGCAGGCGTGGCAGTCGAACAGGACGAGTTCGGGGAACAGGCCATGCGACTCGGTCTTCGGATCGAGCAGCATGTCGAGCAGATTGCCCGCCGCAACGCCCTGGCCGACAGCCCAGTCGCGCACGCCGTTCCACTGTCCTTTGCGCTTGATCCAGTTGTCGCCGATCTTGTAATGCGGATGCAGCCAGGTGAACGTGTCGAGCTCGAACGACAGACGCGGATGTCCCGCGCCCATGATCCGGTGCGTTATCATGCGTTCCTTTTCGCCCATGTGGCACGACAGGCACAGTTCGGCGCGCTTGATCGGATCGTTGGTCGGATACATGCCCTTGGCGACGTTGTCGGCATGCGTGACGCTGCGGTCGGCGTGGGAGTTCAGCCATTGCTCGGCACCGCCGTGGCAGGCTTCGCAGCCGACGCCGTCGGAAACCTGGAAGCGTTCGCCGCGCCGGTCGGCCGGCTGGTTGTCGTTGTGGCAGTCCAGGCAGATCTTGGCCTGCGCGGGATCGCCGAGGCCGAGCTTTGCGGTGATCGCCTTCGCCTCGGGTTTGGACAGCGTCGAATAAGTCTTTGCGTGCGGATCGAATTCCTGCCAGATGGCGAATTCGTTCTGCATGACGTTGGAGTCGCGAAACGGCTGCGATGCGCCGTGGCATACGCTATTGCTGCAAGTCGCGACGCCCATGTGCTTGTGCGCGGCGATCGCCTCGACGGCAGTCTCGGCATTGACCGTCGCAGTGGACAACAGCAGCAACGTACTCAGCAAAGCCTTCATTGCCATACTCCCCAGTCTGGCCAGCGATCAGCCGATCCACGATCCAAGTGTCTCGATCGCTGTATTATGCCACCGCGCGCGAAAATGCAATGCCCCGGCGCATATGCAAGTTCAGAGCTTCCCTAATCCAGCCGCCACCGGCACCGGCCCTTGCTGGTCGCGTCGATCGCCGCCAGGCGCAGCGCGTGCGCGGCGACTTCCTCCGCGCTTGCGACCCAGACTTTCAGCGCCGCTCGCGCTACTCCGCTGACGAAAGCGCGAATCGGCGCGGCGCGGCTGACCGCAGACGACAAGCCAAGGTCGCCCTGGCCTGCGGTCATCGCCAGATAGACATCGGCCAGCAATTCGGCGTCGAGCAGCGCACCGTGGAGTTCGCGGTGGGTATTGTCGACGCCCAGTCGCTTGCACAGCGCGTCGAGACTGTTCTTCTGCCCGGGATACTTCTCGCGCGCGAGCGCCAGCGTGTCGAGCACCCTTGCGCGGCTGCTCAGGCTGCCGTGGCGCGCGTCGGCCAGTGCCAGTTCGGCGTCGAGGAACGCAAGGTCGAACGCCGCGTTGTGGATGATCAGTTCGGCATCGCCGATGAATTCGAGCAACTCGTCGGCGATCTGCGCGAACAGCGGCTTGTCGAGCAGGAACTCGTCGCTGATCCCGGTGACCGCGCGCGCGCCTTCGTCGACGGCGCGCTGCGGATTGAGATAGCGATGAAATTTGCGTTGCGTCGGCCGCCGTTCGAGTAGTTCGATGCAGCCAATTTCGATCAGGCGATGACCTTTGCCGACCTCCAGCCCCGTAGTTTCCGTGTCCAGCACGACTTGACGCATCATTTCCCCTTCGCAGCGCGCTCAGCCGCGGCGCGCGCGTGTTGATCGACGTGTTCGTTTTCAGCGTGCCCGGAATGGCCGCGTGTCCAGTGCCACTTTATCTGATGCGGCTCTGCAGCCGCTGTCAGACGTTCCCACAAGTCCTGGTTCTTGACCGGCTTGCGGTCGGCCGTACGCCAGCCGTTAGCGCGCCAGCGCGGCACCCAGAGCTCGATGCCCTGCTTCACGTACTGCGAGTCGGTGGTCAATTCTACCCGTGATGCGTGCTTGAGCGCTTCGAGTCCGGCAATCGCCGCCATGAGTTCCATGCGGTTGTTGGTCGTATCAGGTTCACCACCCGACAAGGTTTTCTCGACTGTCTTGTAGCGCAACAACGCAGCCCACCCGCCCGGCCCCGGATTGCCGAGGCAGGCGCCATCGGTGAAGATCTCGACCGATGCGGCCGGCGCGCGCGTCACGCGCACTCCCGATGCGCACCGGAAACCAGAGTCGGATTGAGCTTGAGGTCCGCGCGCGCAGTCGTCAGCCGCAAAGGCGTCAGCGTGCTGCGCCGCTTGCGCGCGATCAACAGCCAGCTGGCGCCGAATCGCCCGAGAACGGGCAACGCGCGCACTTGGCCCTGGCCGTCGGATTCAGCGGTGGCCCATGGACCCCAGGGTCCGACGTAGCGCACCTGCAAGACGTCGAGTTGCGCCCGTTCGAGCCTCTGGCGCCAACCTCCCGCGGAGGCGAACTGCAAGCCGCTGCGCAACCTGCGTGAGACCCACGGACGCCACAGACTGGCCGGGTTGAAACCGAACAGCAGCGCGACCCCTTCCGGAGCAAGCACGCGCGCCAGTTCTTCCGCGCCGGCGTCCGCTGCGGCGACCTGTTCGAGAACATGTTGCGCGACGACGAGCTTGAAGCTCTCGCTGGCAAACGGCAGCTGGCCGGGCTCGCAGCGAAGCGACCCGGCACAGCATCCGGCCTCGTCGAGCGCCAACTCGACCACAGCGCTGAGCAAATGCGGGGGCAACGACACGGGCGCGTGCTCGTGCGGGCGGATGTGCAGGCCCCACACGCCGTAAATGCCACCCAGGAGCGGGCCGAGCAACGCCAATTCGCGCCGCAGGAGGACTGGCAAGGGGCCGCTGATGTAACTGCTGGAAGTATCTGGCGGCATTCAGGCGCGAGTTCATGCGATGGAGCGCGGATTGTGCGCGAATCGGCGACCAAGGTTAAGCGCTTGCTGCGCCGCACAACCCTGGCGAACTGTTCCTTAATCCCAAACTGGTATATTGGCAGCCCTTTTGCGGCCACCCAGCGTGCCGCGTCGATGTCAGACCAATGATCCGACTTCGCTCCGTCCACGCTCCGGTTCGCATCAGCACTCGTTCCGGGTGGCCAGACATCACGCCGGCGCGCCTCGGCGCGCAGACTGCGGATCCTTCGGCGTGACATTCCGCGCCCCGCGGACCGCGCCCAGGACCGTGCGCGACATGCGCCTGGCCCTGTTTGGGGGCTGCTGCACGGCTCTGGGTGGCGCGTGCCTGCTGCTGGCGGCCTGCGCCAGCGGCCCAACCTACAACTCTGCTCCGCCCGAACCGGAATCGATCGCTGCCGCGCCGTCTGCGCCACCGGCGCCTGTGCCCGCACCGTTGCCGCTGAAGGTCGCCGCGCAACCGGTCCCGTCGCCATGGCCGCGCCTTCGCGCGCGTTTCGCGATGCCCGGTTGCGATTACAGCCCCTCGGTGCAGCACTGGGCGCGAATGTACGCTCAGGCACCGAACGATTTTTCCAGTTCGCTCAGCGAGGCAATGCCATACCTTCTGCTGGTCCTGGAGCAGATCGAAAAGCACCGGCTGCCCGGCGAATTCGCTTTCCTGCCTTATGTCGAAAGCAACTACGCCGCGATCGCAAGCACGGGCGATCGCGCCGCTGGCATCTGGCAGCTGATGCCGGACACGGCGCGCGAAGCCGGCCTGCGCATCGCCGACAACTACGACGGCCGCCTGGACGTATACGCGTCGACCGTGGCTGCCATCGGCCTGCTGCAGCAGTACAACGACGAATTCGGCGACTGGCGCCTTGCCGACATGGCCTTCAATGCCGGCATGTACAAGGTTCGCCAGCTGCTGAGCAATCGCAAGAAAAACGAGTGGACCGCGCACGAAATGGGTCGCCTGCGCGTGAATCCGGGAACGCACGACCACCTGGCCAAGCTGCTGGCGCTCGCCTGCATCGTGTCGGACCCGTGGCGCTATCGCATCCGGCTTCCCGAACCGCACTACGAC
>DASSGP010000244.1:0-3967 GCA_035693405.1 Rudaea sp.
GGCGGCATCGTGGGCAGCCTGATCGAAAGCGATGTGCAGCTCGCTGATCGTTTCCTGATTGAGCGCGTTGAGCTTGTCCGGCCGGTTGATGGTGATGCGGCGCACGGCGCCACGGTCTTCTAGGAGCAGATTGCGAAAGGCCATCTTGGTAATCCTGGTCAGTAGAGCGAAGGCTGGCGACCGGCGGCGGTCCGCGTTCCGGCGCGCGATTCCGACTTCGGGGGCTGGAATGGGCGGAATAATAACAAGGCGGGCCATCCGGATTCAGGTTCGAGCGGCCCTGCCGGTGGCTGCAAGTGGCCGGCTCGGGTAATATGGCGCGCTTCGCGTCGCCGGCAGCACCCGCGTTCGCGGCATCTTTTCGGCGGAATTCACTCGTTTGGAGGTTTGCATGACATTGCGTTGGTCTTTCGCTGCGCTGGCGATTCTCGCAGCAGGTTCGGTGTTTGCTCAGAACCCACCGGCCACATCACAGCAGGCGCCGGCTGCTGCCGCGTCGTCTGCCCAGCAGGCTCCGCCCCCGTCCGCGCCGATTACCGCCGCCGACAAGCCGAACCTGTCCTACGCGATCGGTTTCCAGATGGGCGACGGCCTGGTCGAACGCAAGATCGACGTCGACGTCAACGCGGTCATTCGCGGCATGCAGGACGGTTTCGCCAAGCGCAAGCCGACCGTGCCCGAGGAAACGATGCGCGACGTGCTGACGCGCATGCAGTCGCAGATGTATTCGGCGGCCAAGGCCGAGTTCGAAAAGCTCGCCACGGAAAACAAGGCCAAGAGCCAGAAATTCCTCTCCGAGAACAAGAGCAAGAAGGGCGTCATCGCTCTGCCGTCGGGTCTGCAGTACGTCGTGATCGAGGAAGGCACCGGTCCGAAGCATCCGGCCCCGACCAGCGACGTGAGCGTGCATTACCGCGGTTCGCTGATCAATGGCCTGGAATTCGACAGCTCGTTCGCGCGCGGCCAGCCGGCCAATTTCAAGGTCAACGAAGTCATCAAGGGCTGGGCCGAAATCCTGCCGCTGATGCGCGTGGGTGACTACTGGCGAGTCTACGTGCCGGCCGACCTGGCCTACGGCGATCGCGGCCAGCCGCCGCGCATTGGACCGAACGAAGCGCTGGTATTCGAACTGAAGCTTGTTGATATCAAATGACCGCAGGATGCGGTCATCCCGTGCAGCACATGGATGTGCGATGACACGGGATCCAGCTCCAATCAAGAAATGAAGTCATCCCGGCCATACATGGACGTGAATCCAGCTTCTTCGGGTTGATCCTGCAACGCCGCGCTCGTCGCGGCGTTGTCGTCAGTGGACGCCGTCAGTGCCGAGGCCGAATGCGCGCAGATCTTCGAGCGCGCGCTCCATGTCCAGCTTGATCCGGTTGATCAGGCGCATTGCCGATTCGTTGCTGGCGTTTGCGCTCGATGCTACGCCCGGTGTCGCGTTGCGCTGTTCGAGGATCGCCGCATCGATGTCCGGCACGAACTGGGCGAGGTAGACGTAGCCGCGTGCCAGGCTCTCCTTGAGAGCCGTGTGCTCCGGCTCCAGATTCTCGAGCAACATGAAGATCGCGTTGCGGATCTGGTCCTTGGAGTGCGGCAAAAGGGACTCGGGCAAACCGTGCACGCCGGGTATTACCTCGGCCAGCACTTTGCCGTAATCGCGCACTACCTTGGTTGCCAGGGCAAGCATCGACCTTCAGAGTTCACCTTATATACGCAAGCTAATTTAGCAGAAAATATAGAAATAACCTACAGATGCCGATTTTTGCAAATCCTGCCCGTCCGATTCTCAGTCCATGCATCGGCGTCTGCCGGCTCGACGCCGACGGATTATGCGAGGGCTGCCTTCGCACGGCGGACGAAATCGCACACTGGATTGCCTACAGCGACGAGCAACGCTTGCGCCTGATGAATGACGTGCTGCCGCAGCGCGCTCGGCCGTACGTGGAATGAACGACCTGCTTGAACAACGGCTGTTGCGCGCCGTGCGGCCGCTCGACGACCCGCCCGGACCGCGCGGCTGGAACCATGAAGATCTCAGCGACATCCTCGAGACCGATCAGCGGGCCGCCGCGGCCGTCCTCGTCCCGATAGTCGCCCGGTCCGAGGGATTTTCCGTCCTGCTGACGCGCCGGACCGAGCACCTGTCTGCGCACGGCGGCCAGGTCAGCTTTCCGGGCGGCCGGGTCGAGGCCGCGGACGCGGACGTGATTGCCGCGGCATTGCGCGAGACTCGCGAGGAAGTCGGTATCGGCCCGGAATTGCTGCGGCCGTTCGGCTATCTGGACAGTCTGGAAACCGTCAGCGGCTTCTGGGTTACGCCGGTCGTTGCCTGGCTGGACGCCGGCTATCACGCCCAGCCGGATCCGAATGAAGTTGCCCACGTGTTCGAGGTGCCGCTGGATTTCTTCCTTTCGGCCGGCAACCTGCGCCAGTTGCACCTGAGCTTTCGCGGCCGGCCACGCGAGGTTTTCGAATTCACCCACGCCAGTGAGCACATCTGGGGCGCGACTGCGGCTATGCTGCTGAATCTGGCAAGACGCCTGGAGGCAGTAGGATGAGTTCGACGACGCTGATCGAGCCAGCAGCCCTGGGCCGGATCCTCGGCCGCGACGACGTGCTCGTCGTCGACTGCCGTTTCGACATCGCCGATCCGCAGCGTGGCGGGCGCGAATATGCGCTCGCGCACATTCCCGGTGCCGTGTATGCCGATCTCGATCTCGATCTTTCCGACCTGTGGAAGGCCGATCTCGGACGCCATCCTCTTCCCGATGCCGAGGCATTCTCCGAAGCGCTCGGCCGCTGGGGCTGGACGCCGCAGATGCAGGTCGTCGCCTACGATGCCGCCAGCGGCGCGAACGCCGCCGGGCGCTTGTGGTGGATGCTGCGGCTGATCGGACACCGCGACGTCGCCGTGCTCGATGGCGGCCTGCCGGCGTGGAATGCCGTTGCCTGGCCACTGAGTTCCGACACGGTGCGGCGGCGCTCCACTGCGGTCGACGCGCGCTTCGACCCGGAAGAAATTGTATACACGGATACCTTGCGCCAAATTCAGCAGGATGTCGTGCTGCTCGACGCCCGCGCCGCGCCGCGCTATCGCGGCGAGGTCGAGCCGATCGATCCGGTAGCTGGCCACGTGCCGGGAGCACGCAATCGGCCGTTCTCCGACAACCTCACGGCTGACGGCAAGTTCAAGCCTGCCGCCGTGCTGCGCGAGGAATTCTCGAAGCTGATCGCGCCACACTATCCGCGCGATGTCGTGCACATGTGCGGATCCGGAGTTACGGCGTGCCACAACCTGCTCGCCATGGAGCATGCCGGACTGACCGGCTCACGCATCTATGCACCATCCTGGAGCGGCTGGATCACCGACCCCGCGCGGCCGGTCGAGCGCAGCGCCCCGTAGCGCTTCACTTCTTCAGGTGCGTAACGAGCTTGTGCAGTACCGCCTGCGTCTCGGCGCCGAACCACGCGGCGGCGAACTCGTCGAGCAGCCATTTGCCGGGGTCCGCAAACGTTTCGGCGAGATCGCGGCGGACCAGGCGCCGTGTCGTCGACATCGCCAGCGGCGGCAGCTTGAGCAGGTCCTGCATCCAGGCGAGCGCGCGCGGCACGACCTGATCGACCTCGGCCAGTTCATCGACGAAACCGATCCTGAGCGCTGACTCGGAATCGAGCATCGCGCCGGCGACCATCAGGCGCTCGGCACGATAGGTGCCGACCAGACGCTGCAGCCCAAATTGTATACAAGCGGGCACCGACAGGCCGACTTGCACTTCGTTGAGACCGATGCGGAACGGTTTGGCCGGATCCGCGCTGCGCGCCATCACGCGGTAGTCGCAGAAGATCGACAGCACGGCGCCGCCGGCAGGGCTGTGCCCGGTGATTGCGGCGACGATCGGAATCGGCGAGCAGGCAATCAGGCCGCACAGGCCGAAGAAATCGCGCAGGAAGGTCGTCAGCG
>DASSGP010000245.1:0-5442 GCA_035693405.1 Rudaea sp.
TTGCAGGCCGGCGCCGTCTCCGTCCAGACCGGCGTCCTCTACGGCGCAACTTCCGGTACCGGAACCGGCCCGCTCATCGAATCGATCGATCTTGAGGGCGCAAGTCACGTTCTCTGGCGTGCGAACAATGTTACGGCGCAGATCGACTACCTGGCCGTCGATGCCTCCGGCAATCTGCACGCGATCGGCACGGACGCTGACGGACTCGTTTCGCTGAGCCTTGCTCCGGATGGCACGGTGCGCTCGTTCACGCATCCTGCGGCTGGCAGCTTCGTGCTGGTCGCGTTTGCGGCGTTCGCCGACGGTGCCATCGCGAGCGTCGACACAACCGGAAAGATCCGACGGATCGCCAGCGACGGCAGTCTGCAATACTCGGTATCAGCCATCGCCAGCACGGGTTGCACCACGGTTGCGAATTGCGACTTCCGCCTGGCAGCGGTAGACAACGGCGACGTGATCGCCACGATCGAAGACTTCCAAAACCCGCTGCACGTCCTGCGACTCGACAGTTCCGGACAAGAGTTGACGTCGAAGATCTATGCGAACACGGTCACGCAGGGATTGGTCGTGCTCGCCGATGGCAGTGCACTGATCGGCCCGTTGTCCGGCAGCGCGGATCCCGACGGGTTCCTGCGCCTGGACAGAACAGGGAACGCGCTGGCCACGCCGTCACTGCAGCAGATCGTGCCGACGGGTGCATCGTTCTTCGCATCGGCGCAGGCGCTCGATGGCACGACCTACCTGCTGTCGGCGATCATCACCCCGCCGTCGAATTCCGGCACGACCCTTCTCAGCAAGCTTTCTCCTGACGGCCAGTTGCTGTGGAAGAAAGCATTTCCGTCGTTCGTTTCCACATATACGACCCTTCAGTTGAACGGCGGCCGCCTGTGTCTGATCAGCACGGCAGTCGATGGCAGCACGCAGAGCGCACAGATCGAGTGTCATGCCAACGCTTCGGGTGATTTGCTCTTCAGCCGTACGCTGCCGTCCATGGGACAGTTCACGTTGCTCGACGACGACGAACTCGTTGTCTACGTGCCGGGACAAATCGCCAATGGCCCCACACCGGCCGTCAATGCAACGCAGCTCCTGATCGATGCGTCCGGAAATGTTGCGAAGTCGTCGAATCTGGGCCACGCATTTTCGACCGGCCCAGGGCAAGTCGCCTTTTCGAAGAATGGAAGCCTGTTCATTTCCGACATCCAGGCCAGTGGCCACCTCTACGCGTGGGACAAAGACGGCAACGCACTGTACGCCGCGCCGAGCCCGGTGAGCGGTGATATCCAGTTGGACGACCACATCGCCGCCGACGATGACGGCAGCGTTCTGGCGACGCCGATTCTCGGTTCATACAACGACGCGCGCTCGTACCTCTGGTCTGTGTCTCCGACAGGCGCAACGCGCTGGCTGCAGGCACGGAGTCAAGGTGTCGGACCGTTCATCGGCAAAGTCGCTGGCGGTCAGGCATACCTGTTCCAGACACACGGCGGCTACGATCCGCCGATCATGGAGCGTTACGCCCTCATCGATGGCGCGGCAGGACCGAGCGTCGCGCTGCTCAGCGAACTGCCGTACCAGGGTCTGTACCTCCCCACCTTCGACGCGGCAACCGGCTTGCTGCTGTTCGGCGGCCCGAGCCAGATTGTCGTTGTCGATCCGGCTACGGGTAACCTGATTCGGCGCGTGTTCGGCGCCTGCGCGCGCGAACCTTGCGATTACCAGCAAAGCTCTTCATTCGCATTGTCCAGCGATGGGACGTTGCGAGTGGTCTCGGGCGTGATCGATCCAGCGTCAGGACCGACGTTTCGCGTCGATGCGTACGACCACGCCGACCAGCCGAGCCCGGCGATTCGCCTCGACCAGGCCGGCATCGGCGGCGCCTGGTATCCGGTCTACGCGGCAGGCCAGGGTTTCACGCTCGACTACATCGCCGGCGCGCAAACGATCTTCATGCCGTGGTTTACCTATGCGATCGATTCCTCCGGCGTCGCCGGATTGAGCTGGTTCGCGCTTCAGGGCAGCGTCATCCCGGGCGCAACGAGCGCCGATCTCGTCATCGCGCGCACTGACCCCGGCAATTTCAACAGCGGGATCGTCGCCGGCGAGAGCGTCGGCACGGCCACACTGAGTTTCAGCGACTGCGCCAACGGCGAACTGCGCTACAAATTCGATCCGACGACGAACTTTGGACGCGAAGGTCTCATCGCGCTCACGCGCCTGACGCCATCGACCGCGCCATGCGTGCTCGCCGATGGCGGCTCGACTTCGGCGCAGAACGCCAATCCGCCGGCGCAGGGTTTCGATGCGCGCCAGAGCGGCTCGTGGTACGACCCGGCGACGGGCGGACAAGGCCTCGAGTTCACGATCATTCCGCCCGGCAACGGCTCGAACGGCCTCGTATTCGCCGCCTGGTTCACGTTCGACCCGGCCGGACAAGGCGACGACACGATTCATCAGCACTGGTTTACATTGCAAGGCGACCTGTCCACTGCCGCTGATGGCAAGGTCGTGCTGCCGATCTATCGCATCATCGGCGGCAGTCTTGACTACTGGCCGACGCAGAACTTCTCGCCGGTTGGTCACGCGACATTGACGATGCAAGGATGCGATGCCGCGCAGCTTGACTATCAGTTCGATACCACCGAAGTGACGCATGCCTTCGCCGGTTTGTCAGGTACCAGCCACCTCAAGAAGATCGGCGGCTGTCCTGCACCGTAGACTTGATCCGGAGGAGATGTCCGCCGCCATTTCGATCAACACCGCACGCACGACGACTTGGCACAACGCCACTACGCCACAACGTGTATACAAAGCTCGTCATTCCGGCGAAAGCCGGAATCCAGCATCTTCCCCTTCTTGGAAAGCAAGGGCTGGATCCCGGCTTTCGCGGGGATGACGATCCAAAGAGGAAGCCCGCGGGCGAACCCGCCGCCGGTGTCGTTGACAAATTCCTGTTGTTCACAGCGCCCGCAGGTGCCCGATGATCAATTCAGCCAGGCGCGGCATCTTGTCTGCGGGTAGATAGTGCCCCATGCGCTCGATGACCTCGAGGCGCGCGTGCGGCAGCAGCCGCGCCAGATGATGCGCGGCCGGCAATGGCACGAGCGGGTCGTCGGCGGCGTGGATGATCAGGGTCGGGCAGCGGATCGTTGCGACTTCGTCGCTTCGATCAGGGTCGGCGAGCACTGCCATCAATTGCCGCGCCACGCCGGCCGGGTTGTATGAGCGCTGCAGGGAGAGCGTCAGTCGCTCACGCACGGCTGCCAGTTCGTCCTGGTCGGTGATGTTGCCCAGCGCGCGGAACAGCGCCACGAAGTGCTCGAGCTTCGCATCGAGCGTAACGTTCTTCGGCGGCCGCTGCAGAAAGCGCCAGAGCAGCGCCGGGCTCGGCCACGGCGCGGTGCGCGGGCCGGCGCTCGACATGATCGTGACGAGGCTGCGTACGCGTTCGGCAGAACGCGCGGCGAGCGTCTGCCCGATCATGCCGCCGAGGCTGACGCCGACGAGGTCGAACCGATCGATGCCGAGCGCGTCGGCGAGCGCGCTTGTGTCGGCCGCCATGTCGGCGATGCGGTATGCCGGTGTGAAATCCTGATGCAACAGATGCGCGAGCAGCGCGCGCGGCGGCGGCGTGTAGTGCTGCGTCAGCAGTCCCGGGCCAGACAAGCCGATGTCGCGATTGTCGAAGGCGATGACGCGATAGCCCGCATCGACCAATGCATCGATCAGCGCCGGGGGCCACGCCACCAGTTGCATGCCCAGGCCCATGATCAGGATCACGGCCTGGCGCTCGTCGCTGCCGTGGCTTTCGTATTCGAGGTGCAAGCCACGTTGTCGAAGATCAATTCGCGCCATCGGTACAACCTGATTCCGATCGATTGCTTTGCGGCGTTGCCCCGGAACAGGAGGCTTTGCGTTACGTAGCGAACAGATCGGCGGCCGTGTCGCGATGCGGATCGTCGTAGACCAGCGATCGCAGACCATCACGCTTGAACGGCTTCCACTTGCCCTCGGGTTGCGAAAGCCGGTCGGCAACGGCCCAGAGCACGGCAGGATTCGCGCCCATGCCGAAGTGGCTGGCGTTGACTTCTATGTTTTCCGACTTGCCGTTTTGCGGGATCAGGCTCATTGGCCACGACACGATGCCGTCGGTCTTGCTCAGGATCGACGTCGACGGCACCGGTGGATGGCGGCTCATCAGCGCGCGCAAGCGCGGATCGTCGGCGCGCACGCCGCTGACCAGTTCGAACAGGCGCCAGGCGTTCGTCGCCTTCGGATGTCCGCCGAGCGGCGATCCGAGCGTGATGACCGAGCGCACGCGCTTGGGTTCGAGCGTCGCCAGGACACGCGCCATCGCGCCGCCGAGCGACCAGCCGACCAGGCTGACCTTGCGGCCGTGCTCGCGCTCGATGCCGCGCAGGCGCGTCAGCAGTTTGGGCACGACGCCGTCGCGCGGCCCGCGGTTCAAGCCCATTTCCCACGGATAGACCGGGTAGCCGCAACGCTCGATGAACTTGCGCAGCGGCCAGGTGCTCGAGTCGCCCGCGGTCAGACCCGGCAGCACGAGCACCGGATGACCGTCGCCGCGCGCGGCGCGCGTGAGCAGCGGCCAGGCAGCGATATAGGCGGCCCACTCGAAGAAGGCGCGCCCCTCCATCGCCAGCAGCAGTGGCGAAGGCGCGCGCATCGATTCCTCGACCTCAGGGCGGCTCTGCCGTTTTGCAACTTTTTTCATTAGTGTATTTTTTTGGCCAGCGCGTTCAGGGCACGATTCAGACCAGCGGCAATGGTAGCGACTTTCGGCGCGATTTCCTTGCCGGCGATCACACCGAACTCGAGCCAGCCGGCATAGCTGTTGACGGTGATGTTAAGACCAAGGCCGTGAGTGACGATAGATACCGGGTAATAGTGCACGATCTTCGCACCGGCCATATACAGCGTCATCGGCGGACCGGGCACGTTCGACACGACCAGGTTCGCCAGCGACGGCAACCGCTCGGCGATGCGGCCCTGGGCCCATAGGCGGCTCAGCGCCGGTGCCCAGATCGGCGCGGCCAGGCCCGGGAAGTCGGTCGGAATCCAGCCGCGGACGCTGGCGACCTGGCGTTTGAGGCTGCCGGTCGCGGCCGCAATCGCCGCGAGCCGTTCGACCGGATCGGCGATGTCGGTGCGCAGGGCGCACTGGACCATCGATACCTGGTTGTTGACCGAGGCATCTCCCGCGGCGCGCAACGATACCGGCATCGCGGCGATCAGCGATTCTGCCGGCAAGGCCTTGCGCCGCAGCAGGTAGTCGCGCAGCGTCGATGCGCACAACGCCAGCACGACATCGTTGAGACTCGTCCCGAAATGGCGCGCAACGCGTTTGACCGCGTCGAGCGGCAGCGATGCCACCGCGTAGCTGCGTTGCGCTCCCACTTGCGCATTGAACAGCGTGCGCGG
>DASSGP010000246.1:0-2534 GCA_035693405.1 Rudaea sp.
CGCCGTGCGCGCCCGCTCGTTGCGAAGAGCGCTGTCCCGTGGTCAGGCAATGAAGTTCACTCGCGCCGCACTCGCCGAAGGCAGGAGCCGTTAGGCAGGTCGGCGACGCTCTCGTCTGGCAGTGCCGCGCGAACGGTGTCGTCACTATCGTCTGCACACCCCGAAACCAAGCCCGGTTTCGTGGTCAGCGGAGCGCCTTAAGCGTCCGCGTGATCAGCGGCCGAACTCTTACCGGCGGCTGGTCGACCCACTCAACTTTCCAAGGATCCAGTCATGCGCAAGTGTCTTGTTACCGTCGGCGTCGCTCTCGCTCTGGGCGCCGTGCAATTCGCCTCGGCCACGGCGGTCGAGTTTACCGCTTCCGGCGCGCAGCCGGCCGATGTCCAGGGTGCTGTCGACGCGTTTCGCGCCGCGCTCGCTCCGTCCGGTCCCCACTTCGAAATCAACTGGGACGGCGTTCCTGACAGCAAAGCGGCGCCGAACCTGATGCCGTTTGATCAGTTCAAAGCGCGCGGCGTCCTGTTCGCCACGCCGGGTTCCGGGTTCGAGATCAGCGCCAAGGCCGGCAATCCAACCGGAACGCCCGTCGAATTCGGCGACATCACCGGGGGCCTGCGGAACCAGTTCCAGGCATTCAGCCCGCAACGCCTGTTCACGGCGCTCGACAGTGCGGTAACCCTGACGCAGTTCGTCGTCCCGGGCAGCAACACCTTGGCGACGTCCAATGCGTTCGGTTCGGTCTTCACGAATGTCACGAAGGAAGGTCTGACCACGATCGATTACCTCGACGCGAGCGGCCGGTCGCTGCACACGCAGGTCGTCCCGGCCAGCAAGCGCGGCGGCCTGAGCTTCGCTGGAACATTCTTCTCGCAGGGCGAACAGGTCTCCACGGTTCGCATCACCAGCGGCAACGTCGAGCTCGACCGCGAGGTTGGCCTGATTCCGAACCCGCGTGGGGATGATCCCGTCGATGTCGTCGTAATGGACGACTTCATCTACGCCGCACCGCAAGCAGCCGCGCAATAGGGCAAGTGGGGGATCCGGAGCAGCGGTGGCGTGCGGTCCTGACGCCACCGCGCTCCACTCCCTTCATCTCGTGTCGGCGGCACGGCACATTCGCCGGCCGCTCCCGAGAGCAGCGCATGTCGCGCCCGACGCCATTGCAAGCCGCATTCCACAGCAGGAGTCAAATCCTGGTTCCAGCCATGTGTGAACACAACATCCATACCAGTTACGACCACAACGCAGCGCTGAGCACCACGCAGCGGTCCAATATCCGGGTGAGCTTCGCGAGGCTGCGCGCCAATTCGACCCGATCCTCGGGTGAGCATCGCCTCGTCATGCGAGCCGTGCCGGCGCGTGTCGGCCGCAGGCCAGTCTCGGCGCAGCAGCATCACCCGTTCACACGTTTCCTGCACTGGGCGACGTTCGCCTTTCTGATCGTCGCCGCCGGCGCCGTCTGCGCGCGCGAGTACATCGACGACCAGGCGGCGCGCCAGTTGCTGCTGGCGATTCACGAGTGGACCGGGCTGACCGTGCTTGCCCTGATCGTGCCGCGTCTGGCCTGGCGCGTGTACGCGAGCATCGGCCGATTGCACGCAAAGGTGTCGCCGCGTACGCGCATCGCTGCTGCACTGGGGCATTACGCATTGTATGCAACCACGCTGGCGCTGCCCGTTCTCGGCTGGCTGACGGCAAACGCGTACGGGCAGACCTTGCGCCTGTTCGGCCTGCTGGCGCTGCCGACGCTGATGGCCCGCGATCGCGAGTTCGGCTATGGGTTGCAGGATTGGCACGTCGATGCCGCCTGGGTGCTGCTCGCGCTGGCGCTCGGTCACGTCGCTGCCGCGCTCTGGCATCACTACATCCGCCGTGACAACGTACTGCGGTCGATGCAACCGTTTCTGCGACGACGTGATGCGCGGCGCGCGCGAGCGGCGGCGTTGCTGTCGCGGCTGGGCACCCTGGTGCGGCGCAATCGGGAACTGGCGCAGGCCGATCCGGTTGAATCGTGTGCAGCCAAATCGGGTTGACGATGAGCACGGAGGAGTACTCATCGTTGCAGGCTAACGGTCGCGCTGCTTGGCGGCCACTGCCTGGGGTCAGGTCCACACACCCTGCCTTCGCGTAAATGAAACGGTCGCACGCAGGCGCGCACCCTTTGTCGTGCCCAGTCCAGCGATTTCGTTCTACGAGATCAGTGTGCGCGCTTCGCAAGGCTTCAGGCGAGCCAATTGCGGCGAATTCTCCTCTGGGAAACCCATGCGCAATTTAGTCACTACCGCAGCAATCCTTTCTGCGCTGATCGGCGCCGCCGGCATTCTTGCACCGACCGGCCCTGTCGCCGCGACGCCCGCAAGTTCGCCGGGTCACTACGCAAAAGCCATTGCGCCCAAGGGCGCGTTCGCTCCGAACCAGGCCGGCGTGCAGCTGCTCCAGGACTACGGCAGCTTCGCGTTGTACAAGGTCGATGCGGGAGCAGTCGCCATCGCATCGCCGGATGTGCGGATCGACAACGAAGCCGACGTACTGCA
>DASSGP010000247.1:0-2287 GCA_035693405.1 Rudaea sp.
TCTGCTCGCGCGCATCCGCAACCAGTTTCGCTACGGCAAGGGCGAACTGCCGGTGCTGATCATGACCGGCGACGACAATCCGAAGAACCAGGCCGCGCTGTTGCGCGCCGGCGCGAACGACCTCGTGCAGAAACCGATCGAAGAGCGCCTGCTGATCACCAAGCTGATGTTCCAGATGAATGTCGCACGGCATGCGCGCAAAGCGCACACCCATTCGGCGTGAGTGAACATCAGGTCCGCCTGGAGCCTTCCTGGAAAGCGCGCGTCGGCGATTTTCTGAGCCGTCCGGAGATGCTGCGGTTGTCCGAATTCCTGCGCGCTGAACTGCGCGCCGGCAAGACGATCTATCCGCCGCCACGCTGCATATTCGCCGCCCTCGACGCGACGCCGTTCGACCAGGTCAAGGTCGTGATCCTTGGGCAGGATCCGTATCACGGACCCGGCCAGGCGCACGGCCTGTGCTTTTCCGTGCTGCCGGGTATGCCGCGGCCGCCGTCGCTGGAAAATATTTTCGCAGAGATCCGCCGCGATCTCGGCATCGCGCGGCCCGATCACGGCTGCCTGATTCCTTGGGCCCGGCAGGGCGTGCTGCTGCTCAATTCCGTGCTGACGGTCGAACGCGGTCTGGCCGGTTCGCACCAGGGCAAGGGCTGGGAAGGCTTCACCGACAACGTCATCGATCATCTGAACCGGGAGCGCGAGGGAGTGGTCTTCCTGCTGTGGGGCAGCTACGCCCAGGCCAAGGGCGCCCTGATCGATGCGCGCCGGCACCGGGTACTCAAGGCGCCGCACCCCTCGCCCCTGTCGGCCCATCGAGGCTTCATCGGCTGCGGACATTTTTCAAAGACAAATCAATGGTTAAGCGAGCGAGGCCAGACGCCGATCGACTGGTCCCTGCCCCCCATTGGTGGCATTGCGCTCGACGTCTGAATTGGTGTACTATTCGGTACAGAAACCAGCCTGAGCCGGCTGGAACTAACCGATCAACTGGCACTCTGACTACTGGAGTGCCAGTGGCACCAAGGAGAACGCATGTCTACTGCTGTGATTGCGAACAACCTGCCGATTCCAAGTGCATTGGGCAGCGTCGATGCGTACATCAACGCCGTGCACCAGATTCCGGTATTGACGCTCGACGAGGAGCAGGCGCTTGCGCGCCGCTACAACGGTGAAGACGATCTCGACGCGGCCAAGCGTCTGGTCATGTCGCACCTGCGTTTCGTCGTGCACGTCGCGCGCGGCTACAACGGCTATGGTCTGCAGCTGTCGGACCTGATCCAGGAAGGCAATATCGGCCTGATGAAGGCGGTCAAGCGCTTCGACCCGGACATGGGCGTGCGCCTGGTGTCGTTTGCGGTGCACTGGATCCGTGCCGAGATGCACGAGTTCATCCTGCGCAACTGGCGCATCGTCAAGATCGCCACGACGAAGGCGCAGCGCAAACTGTTCTTCAACCTGCGCAAGTCGAAAAAGCGCCTGGGCTGGATGAACTCCAAGGAAGTGCAGGCCGTCGCCAAGGATCTGGGCGTACCGGTCGCCGACGTGCTCGAGATGGAGTCGCGCCTGAGCGGCCACGACATGGCCTTCGACGCGCCGACCGATGCCGACGACGATGCCAAGCCGTCGCCGGTCGCGTATCTCGTCGATCACGGTGCCGATCCGTACAACACGCTCGAGACCGACGATCAGGAAGAGTCGGATCTGGATGCGCTGAAGCAGGGCCTGGCCAAGCTCGACGCGCGCTCACGCGATATCATCCAGCGCCGCTGGCTGCGTGACGAGAACAAGACGACGTTGCAGGAACTGGCTGACGAGTACGGCGTGTCGGCCGAGCGCATCCGCCAGATCGAAGTCAACGCGATGAAGAAGATGCGCACGCTGTTCGCGGCGTAAGCCAAGTTCGCTGAAGTGTTTCGAAGACGGCCCGGGAAACCGGGCCGTTTTGTCTTCATCGGACGAAAAATATTCAACGCGGATGTACGCGGATGATCACGGATCTACGCGGATAGAGCAAAAGCAGTGAGAACACGATCGAGAGCCTTTGCGCCTCACTACTGATTCGCTCTCGCTCTATCCGCGTAGATCCGCGTAATCCGCGTAATCCGCGTAATCCGCGCGGCTCCATCCAATCTTTCGCTCAACCGGTCGTATCGACCTTGCCTGCCGGAGCGGCATTGTGGCCGACGATGATGCGCGCTGCGCGCTGGTAGCTCCAGTAGGCCATGAACCAGTTCAGCAGCACGACGATGCGGTTGCGGAAACCGATCAGGAAGAACACGTGCGCGGC
>DASSGP010000248.1:0-2302 GCA_035693405.1 Rudaea sp.
GGCCAGCCGACTTCGCCGACCAGGATGCGCTTGCCGGGAAAGTGCTTCTGCAGGTCGTCGTAGCGCTGCAGCACGCCGAGACCGATCGCGTCCTTGCGCGGAAATTTTTCCCAATACGGCAGCAAATGCGTCGTGATGAAGTCGACATGGTTGGCCAGCTGCGGGTATTTTTCCCATATGTGCCACGGTTCGGCCGTCGACACCGCCACCTTGACCTGCGCGCGCACGCGGTCGAGATAGCCGATCAGAGCCCTGGTGCTCATGTCGTTGCGCAGCAGCGTTTCGTTGCCGACCAGCACCTGATCGATGTTGTCGTTGTCGCGGACCAGTTGGATCAGCGCGGCAATCTCGTCGTCGTCGTGCTGGTCGCGGTGGTCGAGGTAGGTACCGGCGGTGACCTTGAGCCCGTATTTTTTCGCGATCGCCGGAATCGCTGGATTTTCCAGCGCTGAATAAGTGCGGATCCGGTCGGTGTACCTCGACAACAGCTTCAGGTCGGCGTCGATTTCTTCTATCGTCGGATAGATCCCGTTGTTCGGATTCTGGTAGCGCTGATAGGGCGCGTAAGCGAATCCCGCGATCTTGCCGGGCCAATCCGGCGTCTCGATCGGGCGGTTGAGCCACGTCCACATCGCCACGTTCAGCAGCGCGATCGAGACGCTGAGCAGCAGCGCGCGCCAGAACGACGGTTTGGGAACGGGCTTAGCGGGAGTCAAAAGAAGAAACCTCGGTAGTCGAACGGCCGGCTGCCGCCGCGGCTGCCGAAATCCGGCTCAGGATAGCCGATGCACGCTGACAGGCTCAACGAAACGCCAAGCCGGCTTCATGGTCCCGCGCCGGTTTCGGAGCCGCGCGACCGCAGCTTGGCGACCAGCACGGGGATCAGCGCGAGCAGACCCATGCCGAGCAGCGGCAGATACACGCTCGGCTGGGTCAGGATGTCGAGGCTTACAGCCCGTTTCTCGCCGATCGTGCTCGCAAGTCCCGCGCCCAACGCTGTTTCGATGCCCGTCATGACCGCGCCGCCACCCGCGGTGGCCGACACATACAGCCACAGCGGGCAGCGCAGCCAGGCCAGTGCAACGGTCACGGCGCCGAATGGAAAGAATGGCACGAGGCGCAGGAACACGGTGTAGCTGATCGGGTGGGCGTGATACCCGCCGCGCAGCCGCCCGACGAGACCGGGCGCGCTCGCGTGACGATGGTCGCCGAATGCGTGGCGGCTGGCGAGGAACAGGATCAACGCGCCGATCGTTACGCCGGTCGTCGACAGCGCCGTGCCGATCCATACGCCGAACAGCATGCCGCCGGTGATGATCAGCAGCGCGCCGCCGGCCGGAATTCCCGTGGCGATAACGATCGACAGTGTGCCGACATACGCCAGTGCCGCGAGCAGCGGATGCTGTGCGATCTGCGCCTGCAGGCTGGCCTGCTCGACCGCCAGCGTTTCGGGGCGAAGACGATTCAACACGCCGCTCGACAGCCCGGCGATGCCGAGCGCGATCAGGATAAACAGCGGGATGAATGAACGCAGGCGTTTCATCGATATATCTATGGAAATATGAACAAAGTCGCTTCAGGAAATCACCTCTCCCGCCGGCGGGATAGGTGCGCACAACCCCCAAGACCCATGCAAACGTGAAATGCGAAGGCCGGCTTGCGCCGGCCCTCGCGTTGGAGCCGAGTTTACACCGAGATGATTGGCTTCTGCGCCGTAGCGTGCCCCTCGTGCCCTGTCATGCGGCTGCAATCTGGCGCGCTGCACAGTGCTGCGATTGGCGCGACGCCGCTACTTGCGCAGGCGGCAAAACACCGTGATTTCCTCGCGATCGTGGTAGAGCTGCTTGGCGCGCGACTCGACCTGGCGTCCGCTCCTGGCGAGTGTCTTGCTGATCAGGTCCAGGCACAGCATCGTTTCCGCGTAGCGCTTCTTCATCGGCAGCTTCAGGTTGAAGATCGAGTGGCGGCACCAGCCCTCGGCGAACCAGCGCGCGACCAGTTCGGCGATGCGGCGCGGCTGCTCGACCATGTCGCAGACCATCCAATCGACCGGCTTCTTCGGACGGAATCGAAAACCGTCTTCGCGCATGTGGGCGACGAGGCCCGATTGCATCAGCGCCGCATCCATCGGTCCGTTGTCGACCGCCGTCACGCGCAGCGACCGGCGCACGAGCTGCCAGGTCCAGCCGCCCGGTGCCGCGCCGAGATCGACCGCATTCATGCCGGGTTTGAGCCAGCGTTCGCGTTCGCCGCTGTCGAGCAAGGTCAGCAGCGCTTCCTCGAGCTTGAGCGTCGAGCGGCT
>DASSGP010000249.1:0-16134 GCA_035693405.1 Rudaea sp.
ATGAACTCCGCGTCGGTCAGCGCCGACCACAGCTTCTCCGGTGTGGTCCGGATGTAGGTCACGTAAACATAAGTCGATCTAGCCATTGGATTTCTCCAGTCGTCGTTTCAGATTTGAAAGCGCCTTCAGGTGCGGCTTTTCGAACTTGGCAATCCAGCGCTCGTAGATCGCCTGCAAGGGCACTGGGTTGAGGAAGTGCAGCTTCTCGCGGCCGCGCCGCACGGTCGCGACGAGGTTCGCCGCTTCCAGCAGGTCGAGGTGCTGCGTCACGCCTTGCCTGCTCATGTCCAGGTATTCGCACAACTCGTTGAGCGTGCGGCCGTCGTGCGCGTGCAGCAGGTCCAGCAGCTTGCGCCGGCTGGGGTCGGCCAGGGCCTTGAACAGCAAGTCGGTGTCGTGGCGCTCTGCCATGCTTATACGCAAGTAAGTGCTTGCCTGAATAATAGGCAAGTAATACCTTGCATGTCAAGTGCTGGTTCCCCTGACCGTTTCGAAACTATCCTTCACAGATTGAGCCTTGGATTTTCTGCATGCGCCCCAAGTTTTCCAGATGAGATAAGCTAGCCTTGGCTACTCCTGAGCTCTTTCTGGATGGCGGACTTCGAAGTCAACCGCTTGCTCGACACGGACACGATCGCAATCCGCGATGTTCGTTGCCGCGGCACGTGCCGCCATCGCGGCACGGAAGAATGCGCTTCATCGACGCATCTGGCATTTCCGTATCGCGGCGTCTACATGCGCCACGTCGGCAGCGATCAAGCTGTCGCGGATGCCAACCACGTGCTTCTTTTCAATGCCGGCGAAGGCTATCAGGTCAGCCACCCGGTGGAAGGGGGTGACGCGACTTTCGTGCTGACGTTGTCGGAGCCTTTGTTGCGGGAACTGGCGCCGGCATCGGTCACGCATCGGCGCGAGCCGCTGGGATTCCGCCGGCAACACTTGCGCATCGATCCGCGCGCGCAGGCGCTCGTCGCCTTGCTCAGGCACAGCCTGGAAAACAGAACGATCGAGCCGCTCGAGGCCGAGAGTCTTTCGTTGACTTTGGCGTGCCGCAGTCTGGGGCCACGCACATCGCACGGCACCGCGGCATCTCACGCGCTCCGTCGTCTGGCCGATCGCGTGAAAGTGCTGTTGGCGAGTGATCTTTCCCGGCGCTGGACGCTGGCGGAAATCGCGGCAGAGATCGGCGGCTCGCCGGTATATCTGACGCAGGTGTTTCAAAAGGCCGAAGGCATTCCCTTGTACCGATATCACCTGCGCTTGCGGCTTGCGCGCGCGCTCGACCTGATTGAACGATACGACGATCTATCGGCCTTGGCCGCGGAGCTGGGGTTCTCCAGCCACAGCCATTTCACTGCCGCTTTCGGCCGTGCCTACGGCCGATCTCCGTCGGCGTTCAAGCAGTCTGCGCATCGCGCGTAAACCACTAAAGATTTCGACAGCGGTCGCGGGCCACAGATGGTCTCCTACGCATGCCCGGTCGACGGGCTAACCATGGAGACAAGTCATGAACGAGAAAACCTGTGCAGCGTGCGATTGCCCGCTCAATGCCGATGCCATCAAGGTCAAGATCGGAACGCGCGTCGTTGAGGTCTGCTGCGAAGAGTGCGCGCAAAAGCTCCGTGAAGCCAGCGCCAAGCCGAAATCATGAACGGCAAGGATTTCTTCGCGCTGCGGCGCCAGGTCGAAACGCCGTCAGGAGTGATCGGTTTCGTGGAGCAGGGCAGTGGTCCGGTAGCATTGTTTGTTCATGGCGTGCTGCTCAATGGCTATTTGTGGAGACATCAGCTGGCGCAGCTGAGCGACGTGAGGCGTTGCATCGCCGTGGATTTGCTGGCGCACGGCAATACCGAAATATCCGCCACTCAGGATGTTTCGGTAACGGCAAACGCGCACATGCTGGCCCAGTTCCTGGATGCGATGAAAATCGATCAGGTGGACCTGGTCGGCAACGACAGCGGCGGCGGCATCTGCCAGATATTTGCGGCTCTCTACCCGAATCGGCTAAGAAGTCTTGCACTCACCAACTGCGATGCGCATGACAACTGGCCGCCTGAGGCGTTCAAGCCGTTTGTCGCCATGGTCGCTGCAGGTGGTTTGGCTGAGACCTTGAACAGCATGCTGGCTGACAAGGGTATGTATCGTTCGGCACTGGCTCCGGCGTACGAGCGGCCCGAGGACGTCGCCGACGATACGATCGAAACCTACTTGCGGCCGCTGGTTCGCACGAAACAGCACACGCGCAACATCGAACGATTCGTCAACGCCTTCGATTGCCGTCACACGGTGCAGGTCGAAAAGCAGCTCAGGCTCGTGCAAGCACCTACGCTCATTGCCTGGGGTACGGACGACATCTACTTCGACCTGAAATGGTCGCGCTGGCTCGCGGATGCAATTCCCGGCACCAGAAAGCGCGTGGAATTTCCTTCGGCTCGAATCTTCTTTCCGGAAGAACGCCCGCAGCAATTCAACAAGGAACTCCATGCGCATTGGGCCGCGAGTTCAAGCGCATGACACAACCTCTGCCTTCGACATCGCGAGACCGAACCATCGCAGTGTTCGGCGCGTATGGCCACACTGGACGCTTCGTGGTTGCCGAACTGTGCAAGCGCGGATGGACGCCGATTCTTTGCGGGCGCGATGCGGGGAAGCTGGAAACCCTGGGCATTCCGTATCCCGGCCTGCAGGCGCGGGTCGCAGCGATCGAAGATCCCCGGTCGCTGGATCGCGCGTTTTCCGGGGCGGCTGCAGTTATCAATTGCGCCGGGCCGTTTCTCGATACCGCCGCCGCCGTCCTCGACGCGGCGCTGCGTGCGCGCATGCACTACTTCGATGTGGCTGCCGAACAGGCGGCCGTACTCGATGTCTTCCAGCGATTCTCGACCCGTGCGCGTGAGGAAGGGGTGGTGGTGATTCCCGCGATGGCATTTTACGGTGGGCTGGGCGATCTTCTGGCTACGGCAGCAAAGGCGGATTGGACGGACATGGACGAAATCCAGATCGCTGTCGCACTCGACAGCTGGCTGCCGACACGAGGCACGCGCTTGACCGGGCAGCGCAACACCGCCCGGCGACTGGTCGTGAGCAACAATAAACTGGAACCCCTGGACGAGTCGACACCAACGAGGACATGGAATTTTCCGACACCATTCGCATCACAAAGCGTCGTCGCCCTGCCGTTCTCAGAAATCATCACGATGTCGCGCCATCTGCGATCGCCGGAGATTCACGCTTACATGAATCTTGAACCCCTGAAGGATGTTCGCGACCCCAAAACCCCGCCGCCAACAGCGGTCGATGAAAGTGGACGCTCTGCTCAGACATTCGTGTTCGAAGTTGTCGTGCGGCGAAGAAACCAGCAGCGCCGCGCTGTCGCGCTCGGACGCGACATTTACGCGATCACGGCTCCAATAGTCGTGGAAGCGGTCATACGGGTTGTCGGCGGGCTGAAGGAGAAGGCAGGTGCCTTTGCGCCTGGCGAAATATTCGACGCGCGCGATTTCCTTGGTTCTCTCTGCCCCGACCACATGCAGGTTGCGATTTCGTAGTCTGCAGGAATCGGGAAACCGCGCAGACGTTTGCTGGTCGTGGCCTGCCTTCGCCGCAGCTGCACGATAACGCCCGCACCATTCGCCGCGATCGCGAAGCACGCGTCGCCTTTGCTTCAAGAACGAGTTCCTCGAAGGATGTCCCTCGGCCAGGCGCACCGCATCGACGCACAGAGCCAAGGGCAATTTACGCCGCGCCTTGAGGTTGCGGGGCGCGCGAGCGCGTCGACGTGGTGTTGAGCTACTCGCAGGTCAGCCCATTCATGCTGGTCAACCGCGTCCAGATTCTGGATCCGGATCCCTGCGGGACACCAGCGGGCAATCCGCCGTTCGCCTGGTAGGTAAAATGCATTGAATTGCAATCAGGGAAATCGACGGTCAAGGTTCCCCAACTCGCATTGGTCGCATTGGTGCCTCCTGCAAATCCGCCGCCGGTGGCATAGGCGACCGTCACATTCGCGGACCGATCTCCGGCGTTGAATGCGCCTTGGCCAAACAGCCAGAACGGAGCTCCGCTCGGCGTATAGGTATACCAGGCGAAGATGATGTAGCGGCTGCTGCCGGAGGCCGCGCCGACCTCCACCTGCGCGCCTTCGCCGCCGTGCGCCGGGTCGAACCAGTTGCCGGTCACGTATCCACTGAGCTGCAGCGGAATATCGGCGGTCGGGTACTGCGACTCGTCGTATGCGGGAATGGAGACGGAGCGGGTGGACTCCGCTGCGTTTATTGTCAGGTTGACGGCCTGCGAGTAGTCAATTGATGCCGAGGCGTCGTTCTCGAAAACGAATTCCAGGCTGTCTGAAACGGCAACGCCAAGAGGAACGAACGAGAGCACCGTATTGGGTTCCGTCGCAATTCGCGCAGGGTGGTCTTGCACAGCGCCCTGGCCAATTCGCAGGCCCTCAAACACAGGTGCCGGAAACTCGTTCACCGACGCAGGATCGCGAAACACCTTCCCGAGCAGCGCAGACTTTTCTCCTTTGCACGGCGTTCTCCAAAACACGACATTGACGGACTCGTGGTGATCGGCAGGACCGTTTGTCTCGAGTTCAACTGCCACCGACCACGTCGGACCCGAGGGTGGGGGCAGCGGATACGCCAGGCAACTCGGTGGATATGCCTGCCACGGACTTTGAATGGGTCCCGGCGAGTCGCTCCTGGCAATGTTAGCGAGGCCGAGCAAGGCAAGGGCCGACAGGGAAAACAGGCAGCGCTTCATGACTCCTCCTTTAGATGGACTTTGAAAGAGGCGCTCTCCAGTGTAGAACGAACCAGGCGACGAAGCTTGCAACTGCCGGGAAGCGACCTCGTATGCAGGTTGGGTAATTCCCGGCGGGAATTACCCAAGAGGTAAGTAGATGGTTGCAAGAACGCGGCGCGAACCACTGGTCACGGCCGGCGTCTTCGGATTCCGGCAAAGGAGGAAATCGTGAGAGTCCGACTGAATTGGTTGTGCACATGTATCCTTTCGATGTTGGGATTGGCGGGCTTGTCGATGCCTTTTGCCCGTGCCGAACAACCCGATGACCTGGACCGCAACTTGACCTCGGTACTGAGACATCTGGGCTTTACCGGTCGAATGCAAAGCACTCTGGAGGGACGCCTTGGACGTCCGCTCGACCCGGCGCTGGTGAGTCTCGGACAGTTGTTATGGTTCGATTCGATAACCAGCCTGGGCAACGACAACAGTTGCTCGGGCTGTCATTCGCCGGCGTTCGGATTCGGAGACTCGCAGTCCATCGCCATCGGCGTGGAAAACAACGGCATCGTAGGTCCCGATCGGTCCGGCCCGAGGAATCAGCGACGCACGCCGCAGATGATCAACACCGGTTTTTATCCCGGCTTGATGTGGAACGCGCGATTTTCCGCGACGTCCCATGACCCGTTCGATCTGTCCGAGGGAGCACGCGTTCCTTTCTTTCTCGGTGGCACGACAGTGTGGCGCCCCGGCAGCGCATGCATCTATGGAACCTGCTTTGATCCGCGAATAACCAAGACCCTGCTCGGAGTGCAGGCGAATTTTCCGCCGACCGAAACGATCGAAGTCGCCGGTTTCGCCGCGCCGGACTCGCACGATGTGGATCCGAGACTCTATTACCCGGTGCACCTGGTGTCCTCGGGCTTGTATTCGGACACGCTGCCCGAAGAGATTGCCGGACCGAACGGAAGCCCACCGGATTCGATCGACCGGGGCTACGCGATTCGCCAAAAAGTCCTGGACCGTTTGAATGCAACGCCGAACTACATCGCCCGGTTTGCTGCCATTTACCCGGAGGCGGCAGGCGGCAACATCACGATGGCGCAAGTCGGCGCCGCCATCGCCGAGTTCGAGTTCTCCAATACGTTTGCCGACGCGCCGCTCGATCGCTTTGCCCGCGGTCAGAGCAACGCGTTGACGGCTTCGCAGAAGCGCGGAGCAGTGCTGTTTTTCGACAAGGTTGGATGCGTGGCGTGTCATACGGTGGCTGGAGAATCGCACGAGATGTTCAGCGATTTCCAAACCCATGTTGCCGGCGTTCCGCAGGTAGCGCCGAAGGGATTCGGCTTGCGGCCCGGAGGCAATCCGCAGAATCCGGCCGACCTGCCCGGAAACTTTGAATTCAGCGGACCCAACCAGGACGAGGACTTTGGGCGCGAGGAGTTGACCGGCGATCCGGTCGATCGCTATGCGTTCCGCACGGCGCCATTGCGCAATCTGGCCGTGCAGCCCGCGTTCTTCCACAACGGTGCGTTCACGCGCCTGAAGGATGCGCTGCGCTATCACCTCAATACGAAGGATCTGGCGACTGCGTACGATCCCGCAGCCGCAGGCCTGGACCCTGACCTGACCGTGCGGCAAGGACCTATCGAACCGGTTCTCAAACGCCTCGATCCCCGAATCGCCGCCTTGGGCAATCTGGCATTACCCAACCGCGATTTCGACGACCTCCTCGAATTCCTGCGAGGCGGCCTGTTGGACGAACGCGCGCTGCCTGCCAATTTGTGCAGGCTGATCCCGGCGAGTGTTCCGAGTGGCCGGAAGGTGCTCACGTTTCAGGGTTGTCATTGACAACCATCGCGAAGCGCGGCGCCGAAGCCGCCCGCGGGACTCTGGCCGCGATTGCCCATCCGTCCCACCCCCGTGCGCTGCATGCGAGGTGGGAACTGCAAGTGCCTTGTAGTGCATGACGGTGCGGCGCCTTGTACTCGCCACGTCCATGTGGCTCGCGCTTCGGGCAGCTTCCGCTGCGCACATGCAAACATCGACTGTCCTGCCGATGTTTCCCCGCTTCGCAGGGGAAGGAAAAGCCAGGTTCTTGTCCGGTAAACCAAATCGCACGACGCTGCATCCAAGAGGGAGTCACCCGACGGCAGCCTCGTCATGTCCAACTTGCTTCGTGCTCTGCGTTCGCTCGTCCGGACCCCCGGATTCGCCGTCGTCTCGATCGTCACGCTCGCGCTCGCGATCGCGTCGATCGGGACGCTTTTCGCCGTCGTCAACGCGGTGTTGTTGAAGCCGCTGCCGTTCCCGGACGCAGAGCGCATCATCCGGATCGTCCGCGTTCAAGGTTCCTGCGAAGACTGCCCGATCGCGCGTCCCGTGTTGTTCGACTGGCAGCAGCAGTCGACCGAGGTTTTCGAATCGCTCGGCTCGTTCAACCAGGTCAACGTGACGATGACCGGCGAAGGCGACGCCGAACAGCTGTCCGCGTATCGGGTGACGCCGGAATTCTGGGAGGTCATGAAAGTCCCGCCGGTGATCGGCCGTACGTTCACCGCAACGGAAGACAAGGAGAATCGTTCGCTCGTCGTGATCTCGCATGGCTTCTGGCAGCGCCGCTTCGGCGGCGACTTCGCAGTGGTTGGAAAACAGCTCAGGTTGAACGGCGAGACACACGAGATCGTCGGTGTCATGCCGGCGCACTTCACCTATCCGACGGCCGATATCTGGCTGCCGGCCCAGCTCGCGGGTGCGACGACTGGCCGCGACAGCAATTACCTGTCGGTCGTCGCTCGCCTGCGTGCAGATGCGACGTTCGACCGGGCGCGCGAAGTGATGGCCGTGATCACCAAACGCGAGGCGACGGACTTCCCGAAGGAGCATGAGGCGCTCTCGGCGAAGCTGATCCGTCTTCAGGAGCGCGTGACGACCACAGTGAAGCCGGCGATGTCGGTGATGTTCGCGGCATCCGCGATGGTGCTGCTGATAGCAAGCGCGAATCTCGCGAACCTGATGCTCGCGCGCGCGCAAGCCCGGCGCCGCGAGCTCGCGATGCGCTCGGCGCTCGGTGCGAGCCGCTGGCGCCTGCTGTGGAACCTGACTGCGGAGTCTGCCGTGATCGCCTGCGTCGGAACCGCACTCGGGCTGGGTCTCGCGCTGATCGCGATCAGGATCCTGCCGAAGCTCGCGCCGGACTTGTTGCCGGCGTACAACCCGCTGGCGATCGACGGCAGCGTCGTGGCATTCGTCGCGGTGGTCGCGATCGTCGCGTTGCTTGCGTTCGGGCTCGGGCCGGCCTGGCGCTATGCGAGGTCGGATCCCGCCGCCGCGCTGCACGACGAAGCTCGCGCCGGCGCCGGAGGCCGCGCGAGCGCCCGAGCGCGCTCGGTGCTGATTGTCGGCGAAGTGGCGTTGTCGCTCGTCTTGCTTGCCGGAGCTGCACTCCTGATCGAAAGCTCGCGCCGGCTGGCAAACGTCGATCCGACCGTCGACGTCGAGCACGTGCTGACCGCGAGCATTTCGCTGCCGGCGACGCCGAATCGGCCCGGCGAGTCCTCGAGCGACTGGCTGGTACGACAGTTCGCAGCGGCAACACCGCGTATCGATGCGCTGCTCCAGCGCCTGCAGGCGATGCCGGAGATCGAGCATGTTGCGCTCACCGACGCTGTGCCGCTGTCCGGGCGCAGCAACACGAACTCGACCGTCAAGGTCATCGGCCGCGACTATCCCGGTGGCGAGACGGCGATGCCGCTGACCGAGTGGCGGCTTGTGAGTTCCGATTACTTCCGCACGCTTGGGCTCGGCGTCGTTCGCGGCCGCGCGTTTGCGCCGGACGACAGCCACGGACCCGGCGTCACGACTGAAGTGCTCGTCAACGACGCGTACGTGCGCACGTTCCTCGACAACGTCGACCCGATCGGCCAGCAGCTCAAGGTCTACGACGACGTGCCCAAGACCATCATCGGTGTTGTGGCGAGCGCGCGGCAGTGGGGATTGGACCGCGAGCCTTCGCCCGAGGTGTACTTCCCGATCTACGACTCGTTCGTCAACGAACTCGTCATCGTCGCGAAAACGCGTGTTGCACCGGCGCTGGCCGCGGAACCGCTGCGCCGCCTGTTGCGCGAGGTGGCGCCGGACCTGCCGGTAACCGCAGTGCGCACGATGGAGCAAGTGGTCAGCGAAGGCAATAAGATGCGCCGCTTCTTTTCGACGCTGATGATCGCTTTCAGTGGGGTGGCGCTCGTGTTGGCGATGGTCGGTCTGTACGGACTGATCGCGTATTCCGTCGCGCAACGGCGAGTGGAGATCGGCGTGCGCATGTCTCTCGGCGCCGATCGCGCGCGAGTGCTGAAGATGATCCTGGGCGAAGGGATGACGCTTGTCGGCGCCGGGTTGGTGCTCGGCGTCGGCGGTTCGCTGGTACTGTCGAGCGTTCTCGGCGCGCTGCTCTACGGCGTCGCGCCGCGCGATCCGCTGGTGCTTGCCGCAGTTGCGCTGTTACTGTTCGTCACCGGCACGCTGGCGAGCGCGGTGCCGGCATTGCGCGCGTCTCGGCTCGCGCCGGTCGAGGCGCTGCGGCACGATTGAAAGCGTCGAAATCAGGCAAGGGAAGGCGGTCCGATCCGCGCCTGGTCAAAGGCGCGCAGGAGCAACCGTGACTGCAATTGCTTGCGCAAGCCGGGTCGATGCCGGTGCGCGCCGGTCAGGCCCCTTCGAAGCCATTTGCAAATATTCGATCCACGACCAGGCACGAAGGCGAAATGGTATTGGTCAGATTGGTCACGCTGACATTGCTCGCGGTGTTGGTGAAATTCGCCGGCTGCTGACTGCAGTCCGCGTTCAACTGGCCAGATGCGTTCGTGACGCTCACGGTGACAGTGCACGACGAGGCCCCGGCAGACACCTGAAGATTGAAGATGGATATTGTTGTCCCGCCACTATTGGCAGTGGTAGCCGCAGCAGCGTTGACACAGGTTCCTCCGACCGATGGCGCTGGTGCGATGCGCAGCCCGGCCGGCAACGTGTCCACGACTCCGAGATCACTGCGCGAGATGGCGCCTTCGCTGTTGGTAACCGTGAATCGCAGCTCTGTCATGCCGCCCGGACCAATTACATTCGGAGTAAACGCTTTTTGAAGAGTGACGCTCATTGCCTGCGTCGAAATGGCGCACAGGATTGTGCCCAGCAGGCCCGGCAGCACAATACCGATGCCGACCGCGTGCGATCTCGAGCGTCTTGCAATCATGTATGGAACCCCCAGAAACCCGGCTCAGAGTCACTTCGGGAAAAGTGTACTCCTCAACGGGCTGGGAGCGGTTCATCTTCTACAGAACCGTCGCTTGATCGCGCGCGCATGACAAGCGTTCAGTCTGGCGTGCTCGGCGCTATCGCATTGCGGGTAGATGTTTGCGCACGCGGTGCACGGCAAGTACTCCCGCGGAAGCCGCGACCGAAGAGCAGGGTGGTTCGAGCCGGCTTCGAGGCTCTAGCGCCAAAAAAAGAGCCCGCCGAGGTGGCGGGCTAACAGTCGTCGCCCCGAGTTGCGTCAACCGACTTGGTAACTGCGAGAATAGCGTGGCCGCATGACTGCGATGTGACTCTGCCCGGTGCTGCTTTTATTCCGCACCTCCCTCCCTGTCAGTGCCCGCAACGTCAGGACGCAGGTGTGGAGGTTCGCAGCCTTTCGTCCTGGTCGTCATTCCGGCGCAAGCCGGAATCCAGCAGCGGAACTCTTGATCGTCACCGAATTCGAGGCGGAGGCTTTCAGGGGCGGGCCGGGTTTTCGGCCGACACGAGCGCGTGTTCCGTCGCGGCGACACGATCCCGGTCGTGCTGGCTCAGCGCCTCGCGCCGCGGCGACGTCATCTCTGCGTCGAACAATGCTCGCGCCGCCGCGGTGTCATGCTGGCGCAGCAAACAATCGACCTGCAGAGATGCCGCGACGGCGAGATAGGCATGCGTCGGCGCGAGGCGCGCGGCCAGCCGCTTGCGCGCGTCGGTGAATCCGGCATTGGCGGCCGCATACCGGCCCAACTCGCATTCGGCGCGCGCGATCTGCAGGCGGTTGATCGTGGTCGGCTCATCGTCGCCGCTGGCGTTGTGCAGCAATCGGATGCGCAGCGCGTCGTTATACAATTCCAGCGCTCGTGCCGGATTGCCGGTGGCAATTTCCGCATCGCCGAGATTGTGACTTCCGAGTGCCACTTGTTCGGCATCTGGCCCGAGATGCTCGCGCACGATCGCCAGCGATTGCTCGAAATACTTGTGCGCCAACGCCATGTCGCCGCGTTCGCCGGCAACGATGCCCTCGAACACGAGTACGTCACTGAACTCGAGGGACTTTTCACCGAAGCTCTGGGCGACGGTCTGGTGCTGCGCCGCCAGCACGCGGTCGGTGTCGGCGTCGCCGGCGCCGTTACTGCCAGCCACGCTGTAGAAGACCATGTCGCGCTCGGTCTGCAACGCCTGCGGACTCGCAGGGCCGAAGCGCGCGCGTTCGATCGCCAACGCCTGCGCCATGTCCGCCTTGACGCCGGCGTAGTCGTTGCCGAACGCGCGCTCCTGCGCACGATCGATCAGCAGTCCGGCAAACGTCGACGTCTCGGCCAGGTCTTCGCCCTGCATGAGCGCCATCAGTGCCTCGCGCCTGTGTTCGGCTTCGCCACGTGCGCCCGGCCGTTGCGCGAGGACGGCGATGCGCAGCGCTTCGAGGTTTGCCTCGTCGATCGCGTATCCGCGCACTGATGCGAGCAGCCGCGTTGCCGCGTCGATGTCGACCTCTGCGCGTTCGGGGTGGCGCTGCGCGACGGCGGCGCGCCCGCGCAGGATGTGCAAGCGCGCGCGCTCGATCGCGAGCCCGGGCCGTGACTCGAGGTCGGCGATCGCCGTGTCGAGCAACTCCTGCGCTTTCGCACGTCCGCGCAGGTCGAGATAGGTCGAGGCCATGGCTTCGACCGCGATCGCGCGCTGTTGTGGCGCATCGGCCAGCCGCCGCAGCGCGCTCGCGGTGCCGCGATCGAGAATATCGGCGGCGCTCATCAGGCCGGCCATTTCCAGCGTCGGCGCCGCCGTGCGAAACACGTTGGCCAGTACCTCGTCGACGACCTGGGCACGGCGCATTTCGTCGAGCGTCCGTTCGTGCTCGATGTATACCTGGCGCGTGTAGTACGCGGCCAGAGCGGCGACGAGCAGCAAAGCACCGGCGACAATGCCGACAGGACGCGCGTTGCGCCGCAGGAAGAAGCTCGTCCGATCGAGCAGCGTCCACGCCGCCGACGCGGCATAACCGTTCAGCACGCGTATCAGGTCCGCGCGCATGGCCGCGGCCGCCGCGTAGCGCTCTTCAGCGCGCGAATCGGTCGCGCGCGCGACCACGGCTGCGAGGTTGCGTGCGGCCAGCCGCGGCATCGGTACGCCTTCGATCAGCAGCGCGAGCAGTCTGCCCAGCTGGAATATGTCTGATGCCGTGTGCGCCGGCGCGCCTTCGAGCTGCTCCGGACTGGCGAAGCCCGGCGTGAACGCGATCTCGTCGTCTTGCGCCGCGGCTTCGTCGACTTCGCGCGAGATGCCGAAATCGAGCAGTCGCGGGAAACCTGATTGGTCGACCAGGATGTTGGAAGGCTTGAGGTCGCGATGCACGACGAGATGGGAGTGCGCGTACTGGACCGTTTCGCAGACGGCCAGCATCAGGCGCACGCGCGCGCGCCAATCGCTGTGGCGTGCATCGCACCAGGCATCGATGCGCTCACCGGCCACGAGTTCCATCGCGTACCAGCCTTCGCCCGATTCGGTTTCGCCGCCGTCGAGGATGCGCGCGATGCCAGGGTGGCCCAGCTGGCCGAGAATGTTGCGCTCGCGCATGAGGAAAGCGCGAAAGCGCGGATCGGCGCGCACGACCTTGAGCGCGACGGTCTGCTCGTAGGTGCCGTCGGCGCGCTGCGCGCGGTATACGACACTCGATCCGCCGCGGCCGAGCACGCCGTCGATGCGGTATCGGCCGACTATTGCGCCTGCCGCCAGGGCAGGGCGGTCGGCTTCGTTCCGGACTAGTCGGGCGAACAACACGCTCCTCAACGCACCGCCTGGAGTGAGAAAACTGATGTCCGCAGGCATCGGGATCAGACCTCGCGCAGGTGTTCGGCGAGCCATGCGCGCGCCTCGTTCCAGTCGCGCTGCACGGTGCGCAGCGACGTGTCGAGCGCTTCGCAGGTCTCCTCCTCCGACAGTCCGGCGAAGAACCGGCACTCGATCACCTGGGCCTGGCGCGGGTTGATGCGGGCAAGGTCGACCAGCGCTTCGTCGAGCGCCGAGAACTGTTTCGCCTGGATGACTTCCTCTCCGGTGGCTTCGTCGAGGTCGCTGTCAGCGGCGCCGCGGTCGATCACGTTCAATTCGTTCAGGCGTTTGCGCGCGTAGTCGCAAAGGATCTGTCGCATGACGCGCGATGCCAGGTTCATGAAGTGCGCGCGAGTAGCGACATGTTGCGCGGCAGGTGATACCAGGCGCAGGTACGATTCGTTGACGATGCTGGTCGTGTCCAGCGTGGTCATCCAGCGATTGCCGGCCAGGTGCCGGTGCGCAAGCCGGCGCAGGTCGGTCATGATGACCCGGATCAGGTTCTCCTGCGCGTTCTCCTCGCCGGCACGAAAGCGCAATAACCACTGTGTGAATTCGCCGCTCTCCACGCTGCCCCGAACTTGCGGACTCCCTTGCATGCCACGCTGCGCGCACTCCGGCATCCGCGCCGCCGTTGCCCCGGTGGCAACGATACACCGTTGACTTGCCGCATCCAACGCGCAATTGCCTTTGTTTGCAGCGGCGCTCTCGGGAAATGCGCGGTGCTCGTCGTGGCTGAAGCATTGCGGCGATGGCATGACGTTCAGTACCGATTGGGCTCCAAATACAACGGATACAGCGCACTCTCTTCGGTTTCGATGCGCTGGGCCAGGATCTGGCCGATCTCGATCAGGTCGCGGCCGAGCGCCCTGCGCCGTGCTTCGTTCCACGTCGCGCCGAGATAGGCATTCGTGAACGCGTTCAGCGTCCGGCCAATGTCCTGCATTTCGCGGCGCAACGCGTCGGTCCGCGCCGCTCTCTCGGGACTGCCGGCAAGCGCGTGCCTCAGGTAGCGGTACAGTTGCAGGTTCTCCTTCAGCAGGTGCGCGCGCAACAGATTCGTGAACGTGCGCAAGCGGAAGATGCAGGCTTCGACGTCGCCGCTGCGGTGTGCTGCGGCCAGCGATGCGAATGCGGACTCAAGAAGGCGATGCTCGTGGGTGAGTTCGGCGACAAGATGAGGCCGGAACGCCAGCGTTGCGCCGTCGGGCTCGCGCAACGCGCGCGCCGGACGATCCTCGCCGGCAGGCGGACCCGTGCATTCGTCTTGGCGCTTCGAGAGAACGCGTCGGAGCAGGGAATCGAGCATGGGTTTCCTTGATGTGTCTTGCCGATCGATGCTGGATACGCACGAGGCTGATCAAACCCGCCATCACCCGCCCAAATCTTCGCAAAACACCATCCCCCTCCCGGCCTCCCCTTGAAGGGGGAGGAGAGAAAAGCGGCTCGCGCTGAGCGCTCGGAATGCGGTCCGACGTGGCGCGCTTAAGCCCTCCCTTCAAGGGGAGGGTTGGGTGGGGATGGTGTCGAAGCGTTCAATCGCGCCTCGATCAAAACCGATGGCGGGAATCGCCGCCCCCGTTCGTACCAGACAGCGCAACCCGACATTTGGAGTCGCGCGTCATGCCCTTCCACATTCCATTTCGCTTTCTGTATGCGGCGATGTTGTTCTTCTTCGCCTGCCTCGGCAGCGCGCGCTGCGCCGAGCTTGCGGACTGGGCGGCAGTCTCGAAGCAACTCGGCGCCGCGACGACCACGACGACGGACTTCACGCCCGGTGGCACGCAGCCCGGTCTCGCGTTCCCGATTCTCGGCCCGACGAACTGCGCGGGATGTCACGCAGCTTCGGCGTCGCCGTTCTCGCCGACGTACAGGCCGCATCCGACCTGGTCAGGCTCGATGATGGCGAATGCGACGCGCGATCCGCTGTTCTGGGCGGCGCTCGACGTGGCGAACAACGACGTGCCGGGCGTCGGCGATTTCTGCCTGCGCTGCCACGCAACGAAGGGCTGGTCCGAAGGCCGCGTCGTCAAGAATGGCCACGGCGGTGCGAACGACGCGGCGCTTGGCGCTGCCGGCTGCCTGCTGCTCGGCAATTACGCACACGCCGACGACGACAACAGCGACTTCTCCGGCGTAGCCTGCCACTACTGCCATCGGGCGAACACGCAGTTGTCGCAAGTCGGCAACGGTGTTGCCGTAGTCGACGACTTTGCGTGTTCGGGCAGCAACGAACCGTGCCGGCACGGACCCTATTTCTATCCGCAACCTGGTTTCCTGCCGCCGCATCCGACCGTGCACGATCTCGGCTTCAAGGAAAGCCGGTTCTGTGGCACCTGCCATAACGTCAGTTCGCCGGCGACTGCAACCAGCGCCGCGGTAAAGACGCTCGTTCTCAACGATGGCACCAAGACCGATCATCCGTTTCCGGTCGAGCGCACGTTTTCGGAGTGGCAGCAGAGTTACTACGCGCGATCCGACGCGCTGTTCCGGGACGGCTTCCAGCCCGATTTCCCGGCGGACAAGATTGCTATCGCGAGCTGCCAGAACTGCCACATGCCCGACAGCGGCGTGTTCGGCGCGACCGCGTCGACCTTTCCGGGCACGCCGGACCGTACCGGCGACCTTCCGGTGCACGAGTTCGCCGGCGGTAACACCTGGGTGCCGAAGATCCTCAAGGGCGAATTCTTCGCTTCTGACGCGACGCGTTCCACCGCGCTCGACCAGACGGTTTCGCGCGCGACGGCGCTGCTGCAATCGAGCGCCGATCTGAAGGTCAATCTCGTGTCGTTCCAGGCAGCGACGGCGGGTCAGGCCGGTTCGCTCAAGCTGCAAGCCACGGTCACGAATCTGTCCGGTCACAAGCTGCCGACCGGGTACGGAGAAGGCCGGCGCATGTGGCTCAACGTCGCCGTCACCGACAAGACATCCGGCAAGCGCGTGTTTGAATCGGCCGCGTACGATCCAGGCACCGGTATCCTGACGCGCGATGCGAACGCGCGCGTCTACGAAACGCTGCAAGGCATCTTCAACCGCAACGGCACCAGCAAGTGCGACGCAGATACCGGCGGCGTGGAGTTCTTCCACTTCGTGCTGAACGACTGCATCGCGAAGGACACGCGCATTCCACCGCTCGGCTTCCGCCCGGCGACCGCAGCCGATCCGAGCGGGTTCGATCTGCGGCCGGTAGGGATTACCTATCCGGAAACGTTTCCAGGCTCAGGCGAACTGGTCAATCGCGACCAGGTCGCCTACACGATCACGCTGCCG
>DASSGP010000250.1:0-2803 GCA_035693405.1 Rudaea sp.
TCTGCTTCATATGGTGCTTGCGGCGACGGAATTTGATGATGCGGATCTTGTCGGCGCGGCCGTGGGCCTTGATCGTGGCACCGACGCTGGCGCCCGCGACGAGCGGCGCACCGACGCTGATGCTGTCGCCCTCGCCGAGCAACAGCACCTGGTCGAACGTGACCGCGGCGCCGACATCGGCTTCGAGCTTCTCCACACGCAGGGTCTCGCCCTGCATGACGCGGTATTGCTTACCGCCGGTTTTGATGACTGCGTACATTTGGCATTCCTCTGTAGTTATTCTGACATCTGCCTTGCGGCGCCCTTCAGCGGCTAAGCCGCCAAAAAGGCCCAAAATAATAACGGGTTATGGACTTGCAGTCAAACCCGATGCCCCCATCAATTGACGAGTGCCCGAGCCCGGGGTCGAGCACTTCCGATCCCGCCGGCAGGCATCGCGGCTTCGTCGTCAACTCGACCGGAAAGGCGCCTGTCGAATTCGCGCCAACATGTTGACCGTGAAAAGAAAAATTCCGCGAGGTCGATGGCGCGTTCAGCCTTGAGTGAACAGCCCCCGCCCCCCGCTCCGCGCTATACTACTTCGTTGACCGGAATCTGCAGGACTATGGACTTTATCCGCATCCGCGGCGCACGCACGCACAACCTGAAGAACATCGATCTCGACCTTCCGCGCGACAGCCTGATCGTGATTACCGGCTTGTCCGGTTCAGGAAAATCCTCGCTCGCGTTCGACACGATCTACGCCGAAGGCCAGCGCCGCTATGTCGAGTCGCTGTCGGCCTACGCGCGCCAGTTCCTGTCGGTCATGGAGAAACCCGACGTCGATCATATCGAAGGCCTGTCGCCCGCGATCTCGATCGAGCAGAAGTCGACCTCGCACAATCCGCGTTCGACGGTCGGCACGATCACCGAGGTCTACGATTACCTGCGCCTGCTGTTCGCCCGCGTCGGCACACCGCGCTGCCCGGACCATGGCATTCCGCTCGAGGCCCAGACGGTCAGCCAGATGGTCGATGGCACGCTGGCGTTGAATCCGGAACATCGCTACATGCTGCTCGCGCCGGTGATCCGCGAGCGCAAAGGCGAACATCTCCAGGTATTCGAGCAGCTGCGCGCCCAAGGTTTCGTCCGCGCGCGCGTCGATGGAACGCTACATGAACTCGACGTCGTTCCAGCACTCGCGTTGCGCCAGAAGCACACGATCGAAGCCGTGATCGACCGCTTCCGCCCGGCGGCCGACATCAAGCAGCGCTTGGCCGAATCGTTCGAGACCGCGTTGCGGCTCGGCGACGGCATCGCGCTGGTCGTGGACCTGGATGACGAGAAAACCGCGCAGATCGTGTTCTCGTCGCGATTCTCCTGCCCGATCTGCGACTATTCGCTGCCCGAACTCGAGCCGCGCCTGTTCTCGTTCAACTCGCCGGTCGGCGCCTGCGGTACCTGCGACGGCCTTGGCGTGACGCAAGTGTTCGACCCGGCGCGCGTCGTCGTGCATCCGAATCTCAGCCTTGCCGCCGGTGCGGTGCGCGGCTGGGACCGGCGCAACATGTACTATTTCCAATTGATACTTTCACTGGCGCGGCACTACAAGTTCGACATCGACACACCGTGGGAACAGTTGCCGGAAGGCATCCAGCACGCCGTGCTGTTCGGCTCCGGCGACGAGCAGATCGGCTTCCGCTACCTGACCGAGGCCGGCGGCAGCGTCACGCGCAAGCACCGCTTCGAGGGCATCGTGCCGAACCTCGAGCGGCGCTACAAGGAAACCGAATCGCCGATGGTGCGCGAGGAACTGGCCAAGTTCATCAGCCAGCGCCCCTGCCCCGACTGCAAGGGCGAACGCCTGAACCGCAGCGCGCGCAACGTTTTCGTCGGCGACCGCAATCTGCCGACCTTGACCGCGCTGCCGATCGACCAGTCGCTCGACTTTTTCCACAAGTTGAAACTGGCCGGCTGGCGCGGCGAGATCGCGACCAAGATCGTCAAGGAAATCCGCGAGCGCCTGCGCTTCCTCGTCGACGTCGGCCTGGATTATCTGACCCTCGATCGCCAGGCCGATTCGCTCTCGGGCGGCGAGGCACAGCGCATCCGCCTGGCCAGCCAGATCGGCGCGGGCCTGGTCGGCGTCATGTATGTGCTCGACGAGCCGTCGATCGGCCTGCACCAGCGCGACAACGAACGCCTGCTCGGCACGCTGACGCGCCTGCGCGACCTGGGCAACACCGTCATCGTCGTCGAGCACGACGAAGATGCGATCCGCAGCGCCGACCATATCGTCGACATCGGCCCCGGCGCCGGCGTGCACGGCGGCGAAATCGTCGCCCAGGGCAAGATCAAGGACATCCTCGGCGAGAAGCGCTCGCTGACCGGCCAATATCTTTCCGGCAAGCGCGGCATCGCGGTGCCGCGCAAGCGCCGCGCGCCCGACGATCAATTGATGCTGCGCGTGTCCGGCGCATCCGGCAACAACCTCCAGGAGGTCGATCTGGAAATTCCGGCGGGCCTGTTCGTCTGCGTCACCGGGGTGTCGGGTTCGGGCAAGTCGACGCTGATCAACGACACGCTGTTCCGCCACGCGGCCACAGAGCTCAACGGCGCCAATGAAAAGGCCGCGCCGTTCCGCAAGGTCGAAGGCCTGGAATTGTTCGACAAGGTCGTCGACATCGATCAGTCGCCGATCGGACGCACGCCACGCAGCAATCCGGCAACGTATACCGGACTGTTCACGCCGCTGCGCGAACTGTATTCGCAGGTGCCCGAGTCGCGCGCGCGCGGCTATCAGCCGGGGCGCTTCTCGTTCAAC
>DASSGP010000251.1:0-8132 GCA_035693405.1 Rudaea sp.
GCGGATACCGTCGTCATGAAGGAAAACACGCGCGTCGACGGGCAGCGCGTGATCGTTGCAGCTGGTACGTCATCCGGAGCCAATGTGCGCCCGGCGGGCGAAGACTATCGATCAGGTGAACTCGGTGTTGGGCGTGGCGAAGAACTCACGGCGGCGCGGCTCGGCGTTCTCGCTTCATTCGGCATGGCGCAGGTCGACGTTGCGCGCCGGCCGCGTGTCGTCCTTCTGACGACCGGCGACGAACTTGTCGAACCGGGCAAGCCACTTGGCTTCGGCCAGATCCACGACTCCAATCGCCACAGCCTCGGCGCATTGATCGAGCAGAACGGCGCGATTCTGCTCCGGCACGAACGCGTGCGCGACGATCCACCATCGTTGCGCGATGCGCTTTTGCGGGCCGGCGCGGACGCGGATCTGATCGTCAGCAGCGGCGGCGTTTCCGCTGGCGATGCCGACTTCCTGCCCGGCTTGATTGCAGAAATCGGCAAGGTGCACTTCTGGAAAGTGCGGATAAAGCCGGGGATGCCGTTCCTGTTCGGCGAAGTCGGCGGCGCGCTGGTATTCGCGTTGCCCGGCAACCCGGTGTCCGGCATCGCAATCTTCCTGACCCTGGCGAAACCGGCGCTGGCCACGCTGGCCGGTGCAAAAAGCCAACCGACTGGGCTGCGGGCGCGTCTCGCGCTGGCGATCGACAAACGCCATCCGCGCGCCGAGTTTCAGCGCGCGCGACTGGCGAGCGATGCACAAGGCGGGCTGTGGGCGACGCCGCAGGCGCGTCAGGGGTCGGGTATGCTGCGAGGCGTGGCCGAGGCCGATGCGCTGATCGTGCTGCCGGAAGGCGCGCATGCGTTCGCCGCTGGCGATGTCGTCGAGGTGCTCGCCTTGCCGGGCTGGCCGCGCTAGCGGCGCATGATCGGCGCCGTATAATCGGCGCATGGCTGCACATCTGGATCCATTGCCAGCGGAAATCGAGCAGATCACGCCGGTGCAGGCGCTGCAGCGCCAGCGGCGCGGCGCGCTGCTGATCGACGTGCGTGAAGATGACGAACGCGCTGGCGGCATGCCGGAAGGCGCCGTCGGCGTTGCGCGAGCAGCACTCAAACAGAGAATTGCCGAATTGGCGCAGCGGCACGACCAACCGCTGATGACGATCTGTGGCACCGGACACCGTTCGCTGCTGGCCGCAGGCACGCTGCAGCAACTCGGATATGCCCAGGTTGCGTCGGTCAGCGGCGGCTTTCGTCGCTGGCAGGCGGACGGTTTGCCCGTGGCCGCTGGCGCCTTCGACGCGGACGCAGCAGACCGGTACTCGCGTCACTTGTTGCTGCCGGAAGTCGGCGCTGCCGGGCAGATCAAACTCGGCAAGGCTCGCGTCGCGTTGATCGGAGCGGGCGGCCTCGGCTCGCCGGCGGCGCTGTATCTTGCCGCCGCGGGTGTCGGCACGCTGACGCTGGTCGATGACGACAAAGTGGAGAAATCCAATTTGCAGCGTCAGGTCCTGCATGCGGACGCCCGTATCGGCATGCTCAAGACCGAGTCGGCGGCGATTTCGTTGTCCGGACTCAATCCGCGCGTCCGCATCGAGGCGCGCAATGAACGGTTGCGGGCCGAAAATGTCGAATCGTTGATCCGCGATCACGATGTCGTCATCGATGGCGCCGACAATTTCCCGACTCGCTATCTGCTCGATGCCGCGTCCCGGCAACTGGGAGTTCCGCTCGTGTACGGCGCGGTGCATCGCTTCACCGGCCAAGTCAGCGTCTTCGATCCGCGGCGTTCGGATTCGCCGTGTTACCGCTGCCTGTTTCCGGAGCCGCCGGCCGCCGAAGATGCGCCGAACTGCGCGCAGGCCGGCGTACTCGGGGTGCTGCCGGGGATCATTGGCCTCATGCAGGCGAGCGAGGCGATCAAGCTGGTCCTCGCTATCGGCAACCCGCTGGTCGGACGCCTGTTGTGCTTCGATGCGCTCGCGGCGACATTCCGCGAATTGCGCTTGCCGCGCGATCCGGATTGCCCGGGTTGCGGCAGCGCAGCGGTGTTTGGCGGATACGAAGACGTCCAGCAGATCTGTGCGCGTTAGCAGCATAGGCGTCGCCCGCCGCTGCTGTTTCGCTTCGCCAAGCGCGGCGCCTCTCCTTTGGCACGGTCATAGTGGTGCGGGCACCAGCGCGTAAACCGCCGCGTCGATCGGATTCCCACGATCCACGAGTCGGTTGCGCGCGACAGCCTCGAACAGCGCCCCGGATTTCTCCGCGACGCGGCGGCTGGCGCGGTTGTTCAGCGCGGCGACGATCTCGATGCGCGTCAAGCCGATTTGACCGAAGCCGAAAGCGGCCACCAGGCGCGCTGCGCGGACCGCAATGCCGTTGCCCTGCCGCGAGGTGCGAACCCAGTAGCCGAGGTTCATGAAGTTGTGTTCCCGGTTGCGCTGGTTCAATCCGGCGGCGCCGAGGAACTGCGCCGTCTTCGCATCGAACGCGGCAAATGCAAAGTGCTCTCCGCTGCGCCAGCCCTCGGCACAATGCATGATCCATGCGTCTGCTTCCGCGTCGCCGTAGTCCACGTGGCACCACGGCAGCCACGCGCCGACCGACTCGGCGGATTCGCGCACGGCCGCTGCGAGCGCGCGCGAATCTTCCGCGCGGTACGGCCGCAAGAGCAGGCCATCGCCGCCCAGTTCGATCGAATCGGGGATCGGTTCGCTCATTTGCCCTGAGCCGCGGCGAATGCCGCCAGTTGTTCCGGCGTCGCTTCCTTCTGATGCTTCGATTTCCACTGCGCAAACGGCTCGCCGTAAATATGTTCCCGGGCCTCGTCTTTGGTCATTGCAACACCACGCGCTTCGGCCGCGTCGCGATACCAGTCGGCGAGGCAATTGCGGCAGAAACCCGCGAGGATCATCAGGTCGATGTTCTGCACATCGGTGCGCCGGGTATTCAGATGATGCAGCAGGCGCCGGAATGCAGCGGCTTCCAACTCGGTAATCTGGTCACTCATATTCACCTCACTGCGGCTTTCCGCCGCGTTGCCGGACTTTCACGGTCATCGTAGCGATTCCCGGTCGTTTGAGCCACGCTGCCGCAACAGCGATAATGCGCCTCCTTTTCTCGAGTGGCCGGCGGCATGAACGCAAGAATTCTCGATGGCAAGCGTATTGCCGATGAACTGCTCGATGAATTGCGTTCGCGCGTCCAGGCGCGCAAACAGCACGGACGGTCCGTGCCCGGACTTGCCGTCGTGTTCGTCGGCAACGATCCCGCGTCGGCCGTCTATGTGCGCAACAAGCGCCGCGCCTGCAAGCATGTCGGGTTTCGCTCGCGCGATTACGACCTGCCGGCGACCGCCACGCAGGCAGAACTGACGGAATTGATCGACCGGCTCAACGCCGATGCGGAGATCCACGGCATACTCGTTCAGTTGCCGCTGCCGGCGCATATCGATGCACCGTCGCTGATCAACCGCATCGATCCGCGCAAGGACGTCGATGGGTTCCATCCGGAGAACATCGGCCGGCTTGCACTGCGCCAGCGCGGGCTGCGGCCATGCACATCGAAAGGCGTTATGACCTTGCTCGCCCACACGGACCGCCCGGTGCGCGGCCAGGACGCTGTCGTCGTCGGCGTGTCCAATCACGTCGGCCGGCCGCTCGCGTTCGAACTGCTCCTGGCCGGGTGCACGACGACCTGCTGCCACAAGTTCACGCGCGATCTGCCACAGGTCGTGCGCGGCGGCGACATCGTTATCGTTGCCGTAGGCCGGCCCGGACTCGTCAAGGGCGACTGGATCAAGCCAGGCGCCGTCGTCATCGACGTCGGTATCAATCGTATCGCCGACGGCCGCCTTATCGGCGACGTCGACTTCGATGGCGTAGCCGAACGCGCGTCATGGATCACGCCGGTGCCGGGCGGAGTAGGGCCGATGACCGTGGCAACGCTGATGCAGAACACGGTCGAGGCCGCAGAAGGGGTCTGAACGCGCTCGATTCGGGCGGTTTACGCTGCGCTGCAGCGATGCATGGGTTACCATGCGCGCCCGATCCCGCTTCCGCTGCCGATTTTCGCGATGCCAAGCCATTTCAGCCGGTTTCGTTTTGTCGTGCTGCTGAGCGCCTGTGCGCTTTGCGCGTGCGCAAACGTCATGCGCCGGGCGACCAGCCAGTTTGCCGACAATCTCACGACCGCCATCCTCAACGAGGACGATCCCGGCACCGTGCGCGACGGCGTGCCAGCCTATCTGTTGCTGGTCGACGGCATGATCCAGGGCGATCCGGAAAACGTCGGTGCGCTGCTGGCCGGCGCGAAGCTCTACGACTCCTATGCCGGCGGCTTCGTCGAGGACGGCGCGCGCGCGCAGCGCCTCGCCGAGCGCGCGTTCGGTTACGCGAAACGCGCGCTGTGCCTGCGCGACAAGGAACTGTGCACGGCGCTGGATGCGCCGTTCGATGCATTCCAGGCGGCGCTGGCGAAGGCAAATGCCGACAACCTGGATGTGCTGTACGGATTCGGTTCCGCCTGGGCGAGCAGGATCCAGGTGAATACCGGAGACTGGAATGCGATCGCCGACCTGCCGAAGCTGCAGTCGCTGCTGCTGCGCGTGGTCAGCCTCGACGCCCACTACGACGATGGCGGTGCCTATCTCTATCTCGGCGTGATCAACTCGATCCGCCCGGCGTCACTGGGCGGAAAGCCCGATGAGGGCAAGACGTATTTCGACAAGGCGCTTGAACTTTCCGGCGGCAGGAACCAGATGGTGCGGGTGTTGTATGCGCAGTTCTACGCGCGTCTGGTGTTCGATCAGGCGCTCCACGACAAGTTGCTGAACGAGGCGCTGGTTGCCGATCCCGTGGCACCGAAACTGACGTTGATCAACACCCTGGCACAGCGCAAGGCCAAGGCGCTGCTGGAATCGGGCAAGGATTACTTCTAGGACGTCCGCCGAACGGACGACTTTGGTGAAATACGTTTCGCACGCGCACAGAATGGTGTTTGGAAAAGGTATACAAATGAACACACGCGTATTGTTGGGGCTGGCTCTGGGAATTTTCGCGCTCGGTGTGCAGGCGGCCACGGTCATCAAGATCGCTACCGTCGCTCCCGACGGCACGGCGTGGATGCGCGAGATGCGCGCCGGCGCCGACGCCGTGAAGAAGCGCACCGACGATCGCGTCGAAATCAAGTACTACCCTGGCGGCGTCATGGGCGACGAGCCGTCGGTGCTGCGCAAGATCAAGATCGGACAACTGCAGGGCGGCGCGTTCACGGGTGGCGAGTTCTCGCCGACCAACAAGGACGCGCAGATCTACAGCCTGCCGTTCCTGTTCAAGAACCTCGATGAAGTCGATAAGGTACGCGCACTGCTCGACCCGCAGTTGAAGAAGACGTTCGAGAGCGTCGGATTCGAGGCGGTGGCGATCAGTGGGGGCGGGTTCGCGTACCTCATGAGCGTCCGCGATGTCAAAAGCAAGGAGGACCTCAAGTCCGCCAAGGTCTGGGTGCCGCAGGGCGACCGGATCGCCGAAGTCGCGATCAAGGCGGCCGGCGTCACGCCGATTTCGCTGCCGCTGGCCGACGTGTACACGAGCCTGCAGACCGGACTGATCGACACCGTGGCCAACACGCCGGCCGGCGCCATCGCCTTCCAGTGGCACACCAAGGTCAAGCACATGTTCGACCTGCCGCTGACCTACGTGGTCGGCATCCTCGTGGTCGACAAGAAGGTGTTCGACGCATTGTCGGCCGAGGATCGCAAGGCACTGAACGAGGAACTCGGAACAGCGTTCGCCCGGCTCGAGAAGATCAACCGCGACGACAACGTCCAGGCGCGCGGCGCGCTCGAAAAGCAGGGCGTAGCGATCTCTACGCCGAATGCGGACGAAACGAAGTCGTGGGAAGCCGTCGGCGTTACCGCGCGAGCGGAACTCATGGCCAGGAACGAGATCAGTCCCGAGATGAGCGCCGCGCTGGACAAGGCGCTGGCGCAAGTGCGCGGGGCGGCCAAGTAATCATCATCAGCGGCGAGATCTGAAGGCGCGAGAGTCCGCCGCGGCGGACCGGCGTCGCGGCTGTCGCTGCCAGGATCACCGGAATGTCGAGCGAACACGCCACTAGCAGATTCCTGCACCACTTGCATCGCATCGAGAATGGGCTGCTCGCGATCCTCGTGCTGGTGCTGGTCGGTCTGGCCGGAACGCAGATCGTGCTGCGCATCTTTTTCGAGACCGGCCTGGCGTGGGCGGATTCCTTTTCGCGCTCGCTGGTCCTGTGGACCGGCATGCTTGGAGCGCTCGCCGCCGTGCGCGACGACAAGCACATCGCGCTCGACGTGTTGCAGCGTTTTCTGGCGCCGCGTGCCCAGTATGCTGCGCGCCTGGTAACGCTGGGATTCGCGGCGCTGCTGTGCGCCGCGATGGCGTGGTACGGCACAGGACTGGTCGCGATTGACTACGCCGAAGGGCTGCAATCCTCCGGCGGCAGCGTTGTCGGCGCGCTGCGCGCGTGCTTTGCCGAAAGCATTCTGCCAGTCGCCTTCGGACTGATGGCGCTGCGCTTTGCGCTGCGCGCATTCGCGCCGCCGGCACATGCGCCGGTGCTGCTGCACGACCCGGGCAGCGCCGCGCCGTGATCATTCTGCTGATCGCCGTCTTGTTGCTGCTTGCCGCGCTCGGCGCTCCGCTGTTCGCGCTGATCGCGGCAATCGCGCTGCTTGGCTTCAACGCAGCCGGACAATCGGGCACCGCGGTCGCGATCGAGTTTTACCGTCTGGCCGACATGCCGGCGCTGATCGCGATTCCGCTGTTCACTCTGGCGGGATATCTGCTGGCCGAGAGCCAGGCGCCGCGCCGGCTCGTGCGCCTGACGAATGCGCTGTTCGGCTGGCTGCCCGGCGGGCTGGCGATCGTCTCGATCTGCGCCTGTACCTTGTTCACCGCGTTCACTGGCGCCACCGGCGTGACCCTGGTCGCGCTTGGCGCTGTCCTGTATCCGGCCTTGCGCCAGGCGCAGTATCCGGAGCGCTTCTCGCTCGGGCTGCTGACTTGCTCGGGCAGCCTGGGGTTGCTGCTGGTGCCATCGATGCCGCTGATTCTGTACGGCGTCGTCGCCCAGCAATTCCATACGACGCCGCCGGTCGCGATCGACGCACTGTTCAAGGCCGGCCTGCTACCTTGCCTGCTGATGATCGTCGTGCTGTCGCTGTACAGCGCATGGATGGCGCGCGGGCTGCCAAGACCCGAGCGTACGAGCAGGCGCGAAGTGTGGGCGGCGCTGAAGGACGCCGCCTGGGAGTTGCCGCTGCCGTTCGTGGTTCTGGCCGGCATTTATTCGGGCAAGCTCGCAGCCTCGGAAGCGGCGGCGGCGACCGCGCTTTATGTGCTGATCGTCACCGTGCTGATCCGGCGCGAGATCCGGCTGCCCGAATTGCCGCGCGTGATTCGTGAGGCGATGCTGCTGGTCGGTGCGATCCTCATCGTGCTCGGCTTCTCCCTGGCGCTGACGAACTGGCTGATCGACGGCGATGTGCCGGAGCGCCTGTTCGCCGTAATGAAGGCGGGCATCGACAGCAAGATTGGCTTCCTGCTGCTGCTCAATGCATTCCTGCTCGTGTTCGGCATGCTGCTCGAAGGCTTTCCCGCGATCATCATTCTCGTGCCGCTGGTGTTGCCGGTGGCGCTGCACTATGGCGTCGATCCGGTCCACCTGGGCATCATTTTCCTGGCAAACCTGCAGATCGGCATCTTCCTGCCGCCAGTCGGCATGAACATCTTCATTGCCAGCGCGCGTTTCGGCCGGCCGGCGACGTCGATCATCCGCGCCAGCCTGCCGTTCTACGCGCTGCTGATGCTCTGCGTGCTGATCATCACCTACTGGCCTGGCCTGTCGCTGGCCCTCGTGCGCTGACCGCCGGACGGTTCGCGGTTCGCGGTTCGCGGCTGGCCGGGCAGTCCGCCGCGACCGCTTCGAAGAACTGCTCTATGCTTCGCCACTGGGGCCGGCTCGTCGGCCGGGCGAGGAGCATCCTTCATGGATCACACTCTTTCCTTACGTTCGATTTCGACGTTCGAGGATCTGGATCGCAACGATCTGTTGTCGCTCGCGAACGAACTGCAGCGTCGCATGTTCAAGGCCGGCGAAACG
>DASSGP010000252.1:0-3188 GCA_035693405.1 Rudaea sp.
GTCGCAGACCAAGGACAAGCTGGTTTCATCCGAGGTCAAGGGCGTCGTCGAATCGATCGTCGGCCAGAAACTCGAGGAGTTCCTGCTGGAAAACCCGACCGAGGCGCGCGCGATCGCGGCCAAGGTCGCCGAAGCCGCGCGGGCGCGCGAGGCGGCACGCAAGGCGCGCGAGATGACCCGGCGCAAGGGCGCGCTCGACATCGCCGGCCTGCCCGGCAAGCTTGCCGACTGCCAGGAAAAGGATCCGGCCCTGTCGGAGCTGTTCATCGTCGAGGGCGACTCGGCCGGCGGTTCGGCCAAGCAGGGCCGCAACCGCCGTACCCAGGCGGTGCTGCCGCTCAAGGGTAAAATTCTAAATGTGGAAAAAGCGCGCTTTGATAAAATGTTGGCCTCGGCCGAGGTCGGCACGCTGATCACCGCGCTCGGCTGCGGCATCGGCAAGGACGAGTTCAACGTCGACAAGCTGCGCTACCACCGCATCATCATCATGACCGACGCCGACGTCGACGGCTCGCACATCCGCACGCTGTTGCTCACGTTCTTCTACCGGCAGATGCCGCTGCTGATCGAGCGCGGCTACGTCTACATCGGCCTTCCGCCGCTGTACAAGCTCAAGCAGGGCAAGCAGGAGTTGTACCTCAAGGACGACGCGGCGCTGAACGAATACCTGATCGCGAACGCGGTCGAAAACGCCGAGTTCCGCTACAGCCCCGATGCGCCGCCGCTGCAGGGTCCGGCGCTCGAACGCCTTCTGCACGACTATGACGCCGCGCGCGAACAGATCGACAAGCTCAGCCATCGCGCCGATCCGCAGCTGATGACCACGTTGCTCGACATGTCGCCGCCAAGCGCCGACCTCTGGCAGGATCCGCTGCTCGCAACGCGCTGGGTCGAGGCGATCGCTGCGCGCGTCAATGCCAACAGCCTCGGTCGCCCAAACTACACGTTCCGCGTGCGCGCAGCCGACGCCGAGCATGCCGCCGCACTGATGATCGAACGCAAACACCATGGCATCAGCGCCGCACAGGTCCTGCCGGCCGCGTTTTTCGCCGGCGCGGAATTCAAGCCGATTCGGGATATTGCCGAGCAGCTTGCCGGCCTGATCCAGCCGGGTGCGGAAATCCGCCGCGGCGCCAACGTCAGCGCGGTGACGCGATTCGCCCAGGTGCGCGAATGGCTGCTCGACGAGGCCAAGAAGGGCCGCACGATCCAGCGCTTCAAGGGCCTCGGCGAAATGAATCCCGAACAGCTGTGGGAGACCACGGTCAACCCGGAAACGCGCCGGCTGCTGCAGGTCAGCATCGAGGACGCGGTCGCTGCCGACCAGATCTTCTCGACCCTGATGGGCGACGTCGTCGATCCGCGGCGCGAATTCATCGAGCAGAACGCGCTTCGGGTCAGCAACCTCGACGTATAAACCCGATGACTCCGAGGCCACGGATGGCATCGAAAACAGGCGCTTTTGTGCGGTAGCAACTTGAGCTGCCGGAAAGCCGGGGTTAACCTTCGCACCCCTACCATGCGGTCATCGCGACAACGGCGACGATCGAATCGCCATCCACCCAGGAAATCTCAAGATGCGTAATCTACTGCGGATGATCGTGTGCATCGTCGTCGCGCTCGCGTTGAGCTCCGGCGCCGCGTTCGCTGCTGCGAAGAAGGAAGAGAAAAACGAGTATCCGAACGCCACGCGCGCCGAACCCAAACTGGACATGGCGGCCGGGACGCAGAAGGATCTGAACAAGGCGCTCGATCTGGTCAACAGCAACAAGTACGACGAGGCGCAACCGATCCTGCAGAAGGTGCTCGACGACGGCAAGGCGAGCAAGTACGCGCGCGCCCTCGCGCTCGAAGCCGAAGGACAGATTGCCAGCGGCAAGCAGGACGACGCCACGGCGATCAAGAATTTCAAGGACGCCTACGCGCTCGACGCGCTGCCGAACAACCAGCAGTTCCAGGTGCTCTACAACGTCGCGATCATCCAGATCCAGTCGGAGAAGTACGAAGACGCGCTCGCCACGCTCACCGAGTGGTTCAAGGTGACCGGCGCGCAGAAAGCCGAAGCGTATGCGTTGCAGGGCAATGCCTATTACCGCCTGGAAAAATTCCAGCCGGCCGTCGATGCGATCAAGAAGGCGCTGTCGCTTAGCGACAAGCCGAGCGAATCCTGGTACCAGATCCTGATGGCCTCGTACGCCGAACTCGAGCAGTACGGCGAAGCGGCCAAGGTGCTAGAACAGCAGCTCGCCAAGACGCCGAACGACGTCAAGCTGATCACGCAGCTGGCGACCATCTACGTCAAGGGCAAGCAGGACCAGAAGGCGGTCGACCTGCTCGCCGGCGCCAAGCAGAAGGGCCTGCTGACCAGCGAGAGCGACTACAAGCTGATGGCCCAGCTCTACGACCAGCTCGAAAAGCCCAAGGAAGGCGCGGCCGTCCTGAGCGAAGGCTTCAGCAAGGGCATCATCAAGCCGTCCTACGAGATGTACAAGCTGCTCGGCGATTCGTACGCACTGGCCGACGACGACGCGCACGCGATCGAGGCGTATGGCAAGGCCGCCGGAATGAGCAAGGACGGCAACGTCGACTACGTGCGCGGCAGCCTGCTGCTCAACAACGATCGCGGCAAGGAGGCGGTCGAGGCGCTGCGTCAGGCCGTCGCCAAGGGCGGCCTGAAACAGCCCGGCGAGGCCTACATTTTGCTCGGCGACGCCGAGAACAACGCGAACAACACCGCGGGCGCCACGGCCGCATGGGAGAAGGCGAAGGCTTATCCGAGCACCAAGCAGATGGCGGAGCAGCGCTTGAAGAGCGGCAAGAGCGGAAAGGCGCCGGTTACCAAGCACAGCAAACCGTGATGCGCGGCACGAAGCGCGGGCCTTCGCGGGTAGCCGACGAAGGCCCGGCCACGCGCGCGCTCTTGTGTCAGCGCCGCAAGGTAGTGTAATTTGGTCTGCTTCGTTCGCCGTTCGAGTGGTTTCGCAGTTGATGGCCGCATGGGAACCTTTGCCCGGGCGGTGGGGAAATAACGGATTCGTAACTGGTTCAAGCTGATGGCGTCAGACGCATACCAAGATCAAAACGAGCGGTTCAACTGGCGGCGCACGCTGGGCCTGGCTGCAGCATTTGCGCTGCATGCATTCGCCTTCATGATGCTGCTCGCGCCGATGTCGCCGCCGCAGGCGAAG
>DASSGP010000253.1:0-13644 GCA_035693405.1 Rudaea sp.
CGGTTTCGTTGATTGATAACATTGCGGCTTACCTCATCTAACTGGTCTCGCGGCAGAGCGCTTTTTTTTAACGCGGATTGCCGCGGATTTTCACGGATAAACGCGGATAAAGAAGTTCGAAATGGAGCATTGCGATGGCGATGCTCTAGCCACGTTCATCTGCTTTCTATCCGCTCTTATCCGTGTTCATCCGCGTAATCCGCGTCAAAAGTTGCTCCGCTTCTAAGGCGACAACTTATCCCCCGCCCACCGCGCTCAGCGGCAGCGGAGCCTCTCTCGAAAAATCCTCCGGAAAATGTTCCAGCGCGCTGAGCACGGGAAAAGGCGTCAACCCGCCGAGCGCGCACAACGAGCCGTTGACCATCGTGTCGCACAGATCGCGCAGCAAGGTCGTGTTCATCGCGCGCGAGTGATCGGCGATGATCCGGTCGATGACCTCGACGCCGCGCGTTGAGCCGATCCGGCACGGCGTGCACTTGCCGCACGATTCGATCGCGCAGAACTCCATCGCGAAGCGCGCCTGTTGCGCCATGTCGACGCTGTCGTCGAACGCGACAATGCCGCCGTGGCCGAGCATGCCCTTGATCGCGGCGAATGCCTCGTAGTCGATCGGCGTATCGAATTGCGACTCCGGCAGGTACGCACCTAGCGGGCCGCCGACCTGCACGGCCCGAATGGGCCTGCCCGTAGCTGACCCGCCGCCGTAGTCATACAACAGCTCGCGCAAGGTCAGACCGAATGCTTTCTCGACGAGACCGCCGTGTTTGATGTTTCCGGCCAACTGCAGCGGCAGCGTGCCACGCGAGCGGCCCATGCCGAAGTCGCGGTAATACTCCGCGCCGCGATCGAGAATGATCGGCACGCTCGCCAGCGTGATGACGTTGTTGATGATCGTCGGCTGGCCGAACAGACCGCTGATTGCCGGCAGCGGCGGCTTCGCACGCACCTGGCCGCGCTTGCCCTCGAGGCTGTCGAGCAACGAGGTCTCCTCGCCGCAGATATATGCGCCGGCACCCAGACGCACTTCGAGATCGAAACGCTTGCCACTGCCGAGCACATCGTCGCCGAGGATCGCGTTCGCATATGCCGTGGCCAGTGCTGCCACCAGTGCCTTGTGCGCGTGCGGATATTCGCAGCGCAGATAGATGTAACCCTGCGTCGCGCCGACGGCGAGGCCGGCAATGATCATGCCCTCGATCAGCACGAACGGATCGCCTTCCATCAACATGCGGTCGGAAAACGTGCCCGAATCACCCTCGTCGGCGTTGCAGACAATGTATTTTTGTGTACCTTGCGCTCCGAGCGCCGTGTTCCACTTGATGCCGGCGGGAAACGCCGCGCCGCCGCGGCCGCGCAGGCCCGAGTCGGTCACGATCTTGACGATGTCGGCCGGCGCGAGTTCGAGTGCCCGCTTCAGGCCGGCAAGGCCGCCGTGGGCGCGGTAATCATCCAGGCTCAACGGATCGGTCAGGCCGACGCGAGCGAACGTCAGGCGCTCCTGCTTGGCGAAATAGGCGACGCCTTCGATGTTGCCGAGCTTGCGCGCGTGCGCGCCCCCGTTGAGGAATCCGGCCGCGAACAACCCTTCGACGTCTTTTTCCAGGACCGGACCGTAGGCAACCCGCCCGGCCGGCGTGGCGACCTCGACCAGTGGCTCGAGCCAGAACATGCCGCGCGAACCGTTGCGTACGATGCGCACGTCGGCGCCATTGCGACTGGCATGCCCGGCAATCATGCGCGCAACGCGATCGGCGCCCACAGCCAGCGCTGATGCGTCGCCGGAAACATAAACCGTCGTGCTCATTTCGACGCCTCTGCCGTTTCGACCAGCAAAGCCTCGAAGCGTTCCGCGTCGACTCGTCCGTGCAACATCTTGTCGACCATGACCGACGGCGCGCAGGCACAGTTGCCAAGGCAATACACCGGTTCGAGCGTAAACTCGCCGTCAGCCGTGGTTTCGTGGAACTCGACTCCGAGCCGCTGCCGGACGTGCCGCTCGAGTTCACGCGCTCCCATCGACTGGCAGGCCTCGGCACGGCACAGATAAATGATGTGCCTTCCCGACGGCTGCGTCCGGAAGTAGTGATAGAAACTCAGCATACCGTGGACTTCGGCGCGCGACAGGTTCAGATCGTGGGCGATCACCGGCACGGCGGCCTCGGGAATATAGCCGAGCGCGTCCTGCACAGCGTGCAGGACCGGCAACAGAGCCCCTGCCACATCGCGATGCGTATCCAGTGCCGCCTGCACCGCGCTGCGCTGCCCGGGCGACAACCCGGGCGTGCCTTGCGGCAGGACCTTCAGCGGGATCTGTTCAGCGGTCCTGGGCATCGCCTGCGTGCCTCGCGTGTTTCCCGGTCAAATGTGCTTTGAAAAACATAATCGAGTGCTGATCAAGATCGCCCTGCTGCCAACGATAGTGCAAAACGTCGCGCTGTAATATGCTCTACAAAGCTTATTTCGATTCAAGCCAGGGCGCACACGGAGTCAGCATGTTCAGGGTATCGATCCGGCCGCAATGGCAACTGCAGGCACCCGACGGCGACACTGTCGTCCAGCGCCTGATCGACCTGCTCGTCGGCATCCACGAAGGCGGCAGTCTTGCCGCTGCGTGCGCGCGCCTGGAACTGTCTTATCGCTATGCCTGGGGCATCCTGCAGCGCGGCCAGAAGATCTTTGGTTCGCCATTGGTTACTTCGGCCCGCGGCAGTGGCGCACACCTGACGGCTCTGGGCGAAAAGCTCGTCTGGGCCGACAAGCGCATCTCCGCCCGGCTGTCACCGCTGCTCGACAGCCTCGCGTCGGAAATCGAGGTCGAGTTCGAGCGCGCGGTCGCACACGCCGAGGCCATTCTGCGCATCCATGCCAGTCACGGTTTTGCGGTCGAGACGCTGCACCGGTTCCTGACGCGCCAGCAGATTGCAGCCGACCTGAAATATCGCAGCAGCCGTGAAGTGCTGGCTTCGTTGACGCGCGGCAACTGTGATCTGGCTGGCCTTCACGTGCCGATCGGCGATTTCGAGGTGAAGTTCCTGCGCCTGTACACCAAGCCGCTGCGCTCCGGACCCTACAAGCTGGTCGACCTTGCCACTCGTCGCCAGGGACTCATGGTTGTGCCCGGCAACCCGAAAAAGATCCGGCGCATTGCCGATCTTGCACGGCGCGGCGTGCGTTTCGTCAATCGCCAACCGGATTCCGGCACACGCCTGTTGTTCGACTTGCTGCTCGCCAAGCATCGCGTCGATGGCCGCACGATCGAAGGTTACGACACGGGCGAGTTCACACATGCCGCGGTCGCGGCCTATGTCGCCAGCGGTATGGCCGATGCGGGCTTCGGCATTGAAACGCCGGCACAGCGTTTCGGCCTGGATTTCATCCCGCTGGTCAAGGAACGCTATTTCTTCCTGTTCCACGCCGAACGCGCCGACTCACCGGCGATCCGGCAGGCAATGACGATCCTGCGCAGCAGCGACTTCCGCAAGGCGGTCGACAAATTGCCGGGCTACGACGCGACTCATTGTGGCCGAGTGTTCGACCTGGCCGAGGCGTTTCCGGCAATGATAGAGCGCTGAGCGCTGGCAAACAGATCAGACTCGACGCGCGACTCTCTTCTCGTCATTCGGCGTAAGCAGGACTGCGCAGGCAGGATGCTGGAGCGAACGACGGAGTCGGCCCAGAGGGCACGCGGCAGGAGCCGCGGGTAATCCAGTGCCTCTAGAAATTCAAGGCGCTGGGTCCCGGCTTGATCAGCTCCGCTGTTGAGAGCCGCCGGGACGACGATCAGAGCACTCGCGCGATCTACAGCAGCCCAAATCTCCGGATCATCCACGCCTTCACCATCTGCGTCAGGACCATGTACACGCCGAGGATCGCGACCAGGAACAACCAGTAGTGTCCCGGCAGCGGCACGAAGCCGAACCAGCCACCAATTGGCAGGAACGGCAGTGCGACGCCAACCAGGCAGATGACCACGCCGGTTATCGTCAACGGCAGACTGGCGAAGCTTTCGAGGAACGGAATCCTGCCGGTGCGGATGATGTGCACGATCAGCGTCTGCGACAACAGAGACTCGACGAACCAGCCGGTCTGGAACAGCTTCTGATGCTCCGGCGCATTCGCGCCGAGCACGAACCACATCACCGCGAACGTCGCATAGTCGAAGATCGAACTGATCGGGCCGATGCAGAACATGAAGCGCGTGATCGCCTTCAGGTCCCACTGGCGCGGCTTGGCCAGGTACTCGGCGTCGACCTCGTCCGAAGCGACGGATGTCTGCGAAAAATCGTAGAGCAGGTTGTTCAGCAGCACCTGCACCGGCAGCATCGGCAGGAACGGCAGCAGGGCGCTCGCGCCGATCATGCTGAACATGTTGCCGAAGTTCGAGCTGGCGGTCATCTTGATGTACTTGAGGATGTTGCCGAAAACCTTGCGGCCTTCGATCACGCCCTCCTCCAGCACCATCAGGCTCTTTTCGAGCAGGATGATGTCGGCCGATTCCTTGGCGATGTCGACGGCGGTATCGACCGAGATGCCGACGTCGGCCGCACGCAGCGCCGGACCGTCGTTGATGCCGTCGCCGAGAAAACCGACGACGTGGTCGTCGCGGTGCAGGGCCTGGATCACGCGCACCTTCTGCTGCGGATTGAGGCGAGCGAACACCTGGGTCGTGCGCGCGGCGATCGTCAATTCATCGTCGCCCATCGCCTCGACCTGAGGACCGACGAGATAATTCTCGACGGTAATGCCGACCTGGCGGCAGACGTTGAGCGTCACGATTGCATTGTCGCCCGTGAGGATCTTCACCGCGACCCCGTTCGCATTGAGTGCCTCGATCGCCTCGGCCGCGCTGTCCTTCGGCGGATCGAGAAACGCGATGAAACCCATGAGGGTCAGGTCGCTTTCGTCGTCGCGCGAATAGCTCGGCTTGGCTTCGATCTCGCGCACGCCGAGCGCGAGGACGCGAAAACCGTCATCGTTCATGTCGCGCGCGACGTCGCGCACTTCCTGGTAGCGCTCCGGAACGATCGCGTCGATCGCTTCGCCGAGGGCCACGCGCGTGCACGCACCGAGGGTCTCGGCAACCGCGCCCTTGGAAATCAGGAAGTGCCGGCCGGCCTCGTCGCGCACGATCACCGACATGCGCCGGCGGCTGAAATCGAACGGCACTTCGTCGACCAGCGTGTAGGTCGCCTTGAGCCGTTCGGCCACCGCTGCTTCGGTACGTTCCAGCACGGCGAGGTCAAGCAGGTTCTTCAGTCCGGTCTGATGGAAACTGTTGAGCCATGCATATTCGAGGACGCGCTCGTCTTCGTCCCCGTTGATGTCAGTGTGCCGCTCCAGAATCACGCGGTCCTGGGTCAGCGTGCCGGTCTTGTCCGTGCACAGCACGTCGATCGCGCCGAAGTTCTGGATCGCGTTCAGGCGCTTGACGATGACGTCCTTGCTCGCCATCTTCAGCGCACCCTTGGCCAGGTTTATCGCCACGATCATCGGCAGCATTTCTGGCGTCAGCCCGACGGCCACGGCAACGGCGAACATGAACGCCTCGAACCAGTGTCCTTTCGTCAGCCCGTTGACGAGGAACACGAGCGGCACCATGACCGCCATGAAGCGCAGCATCAGCCAGGCGAAGCGCGAAACGCCGCGATCGAAGCTCGTCTGCACGCGCTGGCCGACCAGCGAGCCGGCGAGCGCGCCGAAATACGTGCTCGCACCGGTCGCAGCAATGACCGCGGTCGCCGTGCCGCTGACGACGTTGGAGCCCATGAAGCACATGTTGCGCGCGTCGAGGGCCGTCTTCGCCTCGGCATCCGCGCCGGCGAATTTCTCGACCGGCATCGATTCGCCGGTTAGCGTGGATTGGTTGATGAACAGGTCCTTTGCGCTGAGCAGGCGCAAATCGGCAGGAACCATGTCGCCGGCCGACAGGTAGACGATGTCGCCCGGCACGAGCGCGTCGATCTCGATCTCGAGCTTCTTCACGATGCGCACGAGCGGGATGTCGTCGTTGTCGCTGTCGTCGCCATCGCCGTTTTCGCCGCGCGGCTCCTCGGCTTCGCGGCGGACGGTGGCCGTATTGCTGACCATGCGCCGCAGTTGCTCGACCGCGCGGCTCGAGCGCGCTTCCTGGAAGTGCGCGACGAACACGGCCATTACGACCATCGCGAACATGATGACCGCTGCGATCTTGTCGCTCGCCTCTTCGCCGCTGACCCAGGTGATCACCGCGAGCACGGTCAACAGGATGTTGATCGGGTTCGTGATGAAGCGCTCGAGCAGTTGCAGGACGACCGGCTTGGGCTTTTCCTGGGCGACGACGTTTGCGCCGAAGCGTTCGAGGCGTTCCTCGACCTGCTCCGGATTCAGGCCATCGGCATGCGCATCCAGGCGCTCGAGTACCTCGGGCGCATCGGCATGCGCCAGCGCCACGAGCTCCGCCGCCGCGCGTGCCGCCGCTTCATTGCGCGCACGATCGCGGCCGGCGCCACCGCCGATCAGCATGGTGAAGTTGAACAAATCCAGCATCGCTTACTCCGAATTCAATCGGCAGCCTGCCAAGCCTGGATTAGAGTTGCGACGCTGGTTCGCCAATCGGCGAATCGCCGGCGCTACTTCCGCCTACACGGAAGTGGCCGTTGGAACGGACTTCCGTGGAATCAAGCTTGGAAAGCTGCAGTCTTGTTGTTTCTACTGCAAGGGTCCACGGAGGACGGCCTCGTTCTGAAAGGTGCGCGCACGGTAGTCGCGCAGCAGAGACTTGTCAATCGCTGCCCGGATCCGTTTGCCAGAACTAAGGTATGCGCGGCAGAAAGGCAGCGGGCTCCGCCCCATCGCCGAAGATATGGTCGTTCGTCGCTCTCAGCACGCCGAAGCTGCCACTCGGCTGGCCGACGATACCGCCCAGAAGGACTTTCTCCCCCTGCGTGAAGCTCGCCGTGTTGGCGAAGTCATTGCTTGCGGAAAAGACGTACTTGTGCGCCCCGGTAATGGTGGTGCCGTTCGTAAACGTGGAATCGGCCACGCCGCCGGCGCCAAGCCGGACGAGGCTGAAATTCGCTTTCTGGCCCACGGCAGCCGAGACCACCTGGCCGCCGACCAGAACGCTACCATCATGCTGGACGAGAACGGCTTCTCCCTGTGAATAGAACGTGCCACCCGACTCGTCGAAGTTGATGATGACGCGACCGTTGCCATGGAACGACGTATCGTAGTACCCGGTGGTCAATATGCGGGCCACGGCCAGGTTGTAATGGTCTGTGCTCGTGTCGGTACCGGCGACGAGCACGCGATTCGAGTCGTCGAGTGTGATCGCGTTGACTTGTGCCGTGCCGCTGGCGGCGAAAATGAATTCGGAAACTCCGGAAATCCCGAATGAGCCGATCGCGTGCAACGAATTGTCGAGTTCCACGATTGCACCGAAGTCGGGGTTCGTGCCGAGGCTGAATGCGTTGCCGGCCAGGGCGACAATCTCGCTGCCGTCAGGAAACCATCGGCGCGCGATAGCGGCAGCAGAATCGTAACCGGCTCCGTTCGGCAGTGCGGTTCGATAGCAGCGGGCGATATCCGACAAGGCGCCGAAAAAGAACGTGCCGTTGCCGATCGTCGCGTTGGTGACATATGACCCATCGGCGTGGAGCGGCACGACGGCCAATTGTCGCGCATTGAACTTTCCGTAGGCGTCCTGCATGGAGCCGGCGACAAGAATTGCATCGTCGGCGGTGCCGGTTTGCGGATCGGAATAGACGCCGATGGCCGAAAGCGTGTCTCCTTGGGCGGTGACGAACGCGCGATTGATCGCCAGGGTTCCGGTATGGTTGAACGTCGAATCCAGCTGACCGCCCGCGGTAAGGCGTGTCACGAACATTACCGAGTGATCGCCGAAATCCAGCGTCCCGCCGGCGACGATGCGCCCAGATGCGTCAAGGGCGCCGTACGCGCTGTACAGCCCCCCTCCACTGGGCGCATCGATGACGGCTTGTCCGTTGGTACCAAATGACGTGTCGATCGACCCGTCTGCGTGCAAGCGCGTTACACCCAGAGATCCGGCCGAGGTCGGTCCCGTCGAAAGGATCCCGATCAGCACGACCTTCCCGTCGGGCTGGCCAAGCACCTGCACGTTGCCGCCGGCTGTTGTTCCGCCGAACGCCGACGCTTCGCCGGAGCCGTTGAAGCTTGGATCGAGGTCGCCATCCCCGGCGCGCACCCCCGAAGACAGCGCCAGCAGCGCCACCATTGCCGCACATCGTGACCAGGCGATCATCAGCGCCCCCCCCACTACGCCGCGACAATCCTAGCACCCGAACCTTGCATTTCCCTGTCACGAATGCAGAGTCGGATTTGACGCGTCCGCCCGGCATGCCACAATCGAGTCCGGCATCGGGTCCGGGGAGGACGTCATGAAGGCTTCAGAGCTGTTTGTGAAAGCATTGGAAGCCGAAGGCGTGCAGTACGTATTCGGCATTCCTGGCGAGGAAAACCTCGACTTGCTCGAATCGCTGCGCAGTTCGTCGATCAAGCTGATCCTCACGCGCCACGAGCAGGCGGCCGGCTTCATGGCAGCCACATATGGCCGGCTGACCGGCAAGGTCGGCGTTTGCCTGGCAACGCTCGGACCCGGCGCGACGAACTTCGTGACTGCCGCCGCCTACGCGCAGCTCGGTGGCATGCCGATGCTGATGATCACCGGGCAGAAGCCGGTCAAGGCATCCAAACAAGGACATTTCCAGATCGTCGACATCGTCGACATGATGAAGCCGCTGACCAAGTACACGCGCCAGATCGTTTCGGCCGACAACATTCCGGCGCGCGTGCGCGAGTCGTTCCGGCGCGCCGTCGAGGAGCGTCCCGGCGCGGTGCACCTGGAGCTTCCCGAGGACATCGCCCGCGACGATACCGACGTCATCCTGATTCCGGAGAGCTACCACCGCCGGCCGATTGCCGACGAAAAGGCGATCAAGCACGCCAGCGACGCGATCCTCGCGGCCAAGCGCCCGATCCTGATGCTCGGCGCGGCGTCGAACCGCAAGACCAGCAGCCGCATGCTGCGCGAATTCATCGACAAGACCGGCATTCCGTTCTTCACCACGCAGATGGGCAAAGGCGTAGTCGACGAAACGCATCCGCTCTGGCTCGGCAATGCCGCGCTGTCCGACGGCGACTTCGTGCATCGCGCGATCGAGCACGCCGACTGCATCATCAACGTCGGCCACGACGTCATCGAAAAACCGCCATTCTTCATGCGCCGCGGGCTGCGCACGGTCATCCATGTCAACTATCTTTCGGCCGAGGTCGACACCGTCTACTTCCCGCAGGTCGAGGTCGTCGGCGATATCGGCAACACGATCTGGCGCCTGAAGGAAGTCGTCGCCAAACAGGCGCATTGGGACTTTGGCTACTTCGACAATGTGCGCAAGCACCATGACACGCACCTGGCCGAAGGCAAGGACGACGCGCGCTGGCCGATCTATCCGCAGCGCCTGGTCGCCGACGTGCGCAAAGTCATGCCCGACGACGGCATCCTGTGCCTCGACAACGGCATGTACAAGATCTGGTTCGCGCGCTATTACCGCTGCCGCCAGCCGAACACGCTGCTGCTCGACAACGCGCTGGCGACGATGGGAGCCGGCCTGCCCTCGGCGATCGGGGCGAAGATCGTCCATCCGGATCGCAAGGTCGTCGCGGTCGCCGGCGACGGCGGTTTCATGATGAACTCGCAGGAAATCGAAACCGCGGTGCGCCTGAAACTCGACGTGACCGTGCTGCTGCTGCGCGACAACGCCTACGGCATGATCAAGTGGAAACAGGCGCACATGCACTTCGCCAACTTCGGCATGGACATGGGCAATCCGGACTTCGTCGCCTATGCGCAGAGCTATGGCGCACAGGGGCACCGGCCTTCATCGGCCGCCGAGTTCGCGCCGACGTTGCAGAAATGTCTCGACACACCGGGGGTACACCTGATCGATGTGCCGATCGACTATTCCGACAACGACCGGATATTGAATCGGGAAATCCGCGAGCTTTCGGCGAAATTGTGAGTGGGATCGCGCCGACGTGATACGTCAGCTCGGCTGACGTCGCGGATCTGGACGGGTCGAGTTGCATTCTCATTGAAACGGCTCGTCGCCATGCACGCACGTCACCGATGAATGCAGCGGAACCAGCACGTAGGATGCGGTAAGTCAAAGGCGAACCGCATCGATCGCGAACGATTCGGTTCACTTCCGTTCACCACATCCTACATACTGGACCGTGAGATTCGCGAACTCCCCGCGAGATCATGAGACGCACCGCTCGCGCGTGAAGCGTCAAGCCGCCCGGATCGAGCCGGCAAACCTCATTGGCACGGCCCGTCACCATGAACGCACGTCACCGATGAATGCAGCGGAACGAGTCCGCTGTAGTTCGCGAGGATGCCTGGCGTGACGCCGGCGTTGACATAGTTCGTCGCGCGGAACCCGACGACCGGCAGGCCAAGCAGCACATCGCCGTTGGTCGCCGCCGACAATCGATGCTGGCTGACCGGATTCCCGGCGGCGTCGTGCGCGAGATCAAGGCGCATCACACCATTGGGCGGAAGCGAGTCGACACCTCCGTATGGCCTGCTGACATGATCGCCCGGATCGGTCGCATCGACCAGGCCTGAGCCGAACACCGAGAGCGGTGACCGGCCGCTGCCGGTAACCTGCGTTGCGAACGTCAGCACGGACGTCTCGAGACAAGGCAGCAGCGACGCACTTGTGGTAGCCGTCGCCGCGCCGAGTTCGCCAATCGTATAGAGCCTGCCGGAACGGTCGTAGGCCAACGGGTTCACGGACGCGCATGCGTAAGGCCATGCACTGCCCCACTGCTCGAGAACGGTCCCATCCGTCGAGGTCAACGAACCGGACCAGTAAGTGGCGAGAAAGGCGCGCTCGAACGGCGCTGCCGCCGTTTGACCGACGTGGGCCGGATCGACGTAGAAGCGCTTGGTCGGAGCGGTAACGACCCAGTCGGTCAGCGCGCCCAAGGCCGGATCGCGATCGAATTCGTTGTCCAGGCTGTCGCTCATGAACAGCGCGCTGACAGCGTCAATTGGATTGACGTAGTCGAGTTGCAGCATGCGACCGGAGACCGGTACCAAAGCGCTGACGACGCCAGAGCCCGATTGGTTGGCCGAGTCCAGGTCGGGCGCTGGCGAGTCCGGCGACGTGTGCCGCACGACGACGCTGAAGCCGTCGATCGCGGCCGGGCTCTCGGTGTAGGCGGTTCCCTGCGCCACGTCGATGATCATTGCACTGCCGTAGATGCCGCCGCCTGGGGGCGACATGTCGACGGAAGAGTTTGCGGTCCAGTAGCCGGAGGCGTTCCAAGCGCCTTGGATCTGCGCGCATCCGCCGGGCGAATTCGGAGCGAGGGCGCTCAAGCTTCCGCGCGTGGCATCGATGACTTCTCCCATTTCGATGACGTCGAAGTGGCCTTCGCGCGTCCGATCCGGCGTCGTTGGTCCACCATCCGAATTGCCGGTCGGGCTGCCGGGCGGGTTCGTACCGGCATAACTGGTGCTAGTCATATCGAGGAATCGCATCGAACCGGCTGCGAGCGGCGTGAACGACGGCGCAGTGCAACTCGTATCGGAAGTGAACAGGCTCGCAGGGCCCGCGGCAGAGCCCGTTCGATCGGCAACCTCTGCCACCCAACTGTCCAGTGGCGCGAGATAGACATTGAACTGGAGGACTTCGCGGCCATCGTAGCCCTCGTGAAAACGCACCTTCAACGCTTTCCCGTGGACACTTGTGTTCACCAGCGAAATCAGCGTCGCATTGCTGCCGTTGATCGTGTAGTAAGGGAAGACCAGAACCTGACCTATGCCCTGCGGATTCAGAAAGAGTGCATGGGCCGAAGGCGAAAGACAGATCGTTGCGCCGAGTACGAAAGCAGCAGGTATTGTCCGTAGCATGTGGATCTCCCTTGGCTTGAATTGCGCCCGTGTGGAGGCGCGTAAATTTAGTTGACGGGCCTGCACGATGGCACGTCGCACTTACAACTGTAAATGCGATGTGCGGCTGTGAAGAATAGCCCAGGGCCACGATCGCCGCCGGCACGCACGATGCGCAGACGCGCGCTGCTGCTGTCTGCGAGTAGAATCACGCAGACTCGACCCGCCAGCCCGGAGCACCCATGCTGAAGCCGACGTATCCGTACTATCTCGCAAACGAAGCCAAGCAGCCGAACACCGACCTCGAAGTCACCGACAAATACTCCGGCGAAGTCGCAACGCGCGTGGCGATGGCCGACGCGAAAGCAATCGACGCCGGCATTTCCGCCGCGGTCGATGCGCAGGAGGCTTGCAGGAAGATGGCTCCGTATCAGCGCCAGGCCGTGCTCGAACATTGCGTCAAGCGCTTCCGCGAGCGTTACGACGAACTGGCGATGGCGCTGTGCATCGAGGCGGGCAAGCCAATCAAGGATTCACGCGGGGAAGTTACCCGGCTGATCGACACGTTCAAGGTCGCGGCCGAGGAGTCAGTGCGGATCGACGGCGAAGTCATCAACCTGGAAATCTCCGCGCGCGCCAAGGGCTATCGTGGCTTCTCCAAGCGCGTGCCGATCGGGCCGTGCTCGTTCATCTCGCCATTCAATTTTCCGCTGAACCTGGCCGCGCACAAGGTCGCTCCGGCACTCGCAGTGGGTTGCCCGTTCGTCCTGAAACCCGCGAGCCGCACGCCGATCGGCGCGTTGATCATGGGCGAGGTCATGGCCGAGACCGATCTGCCGAAAGGCGCGTTCTCGATTCTGCCGGCGCACCGCGACGGTGCCGACCTGTTCACGACCGACGATCGCTTCAAGCTGCTGTCGTTTACCGGGTCGCCCGCGGTCGGTTGGGATTTGAAGGCCAAAGCCGGCAGGAAGAAAGTCGTGCTCGAACTCGGCGGCAACGCTGCGTGCATCGTCGATTCGGACCAGGGCGATCGCCTGGACTTCGTCGTCGAACGCATGATCTTCGGGGCGTTCTACCAGTCGGGCCAGAGCTGCATCGGTGTGCAGCGCATTCTCGTACAGGAAGATTTCTACGACCGCTTCCGCGACGCGTTCGTCGCCGCAACGAAGAAACTGATCGCAGGCGATCCGAAGGACGAGAAGACATTCGTCGGTCCGATGATCGACGAGAAGGAGGCCAAGCGCCTCGACGACTGGATCCAGGAAGCGATCAAGGCAGGCGCGAAGCTGTTGTGCGGCGGCAAGCGCGACAAGGCCATGCTCGAGGCGACCGTGCTCGAAAACGTCGATCCGAAGCAGAAGGTCAGTTGCATGGAAGCCTTCGGTCCTGTTGCGCTGCTGCAGAAGTACAAGACATTCGACGAAGCAATCGCCTACGTCAACGACAGCGTGTTCGGCCTGCAGGCCGGCCTGTTCACCTACGACGTGCGCAAGGCGATGAAGGCGTGGGACGAGCTCGACGTCGGCGGCGTCGTCGTCGGCGACGTGCCGAGTTTCCGCGTCGACAACATGCCGTACGGCGGGGTGAAGGACTCGGGCCTCGGCCGCGAGGGCATCCGCTATGCGATCGAGGACATGACGGAATTGCGCTTGATGGTGATGCGCGATCCGTGATTCCAGCGGCGCTCCCGAGCGCCCGCAAGATCCCCAACCAGCCCCCCCCAT
>DASSGP010000254.1:0-2919 GCA_035693405.1 Rudaea sp.
ATCGTTTCAACGAAACGCGGCTCCGTGGCGAGAATCTCCTGCGCGCTGCGGCCGGAGTAGACGCGCAGCAGCAACGCGATGAGTCCGGAAACGATCGCCGAATCGCTGATCGCGCGGAAGTCGAGCCGCTCGCGGTCGCCCTCGGCGACGAGCCAGACCTGCGACTGGCAACCCTGTACCTTGTTCGCTTCAGTTTGCAGCGGCGGCGGAAACGGTGGCAGCTTGCGGCCCAGGTCGATCAGATACTGGTAACGCTCGGTCCAGTCGCTGAAGAACGAAAATTCCTCGGCGATCGCCTCCTGCGCGTCCTGCGCGGACTCTCGCGTGGAAATGTCAGGCCGGGCATTCATCGTGCTTGGTTCCAGAAGGCGAAGCCAGCTTCCAGCGCGCACCTTGCGGGCCATCCTCGATGATCACGCCGCGCGCGGCGAGTTCGTCGCGGATGCGGTCCGAGGTGGCGAAATCCTTGCGTTTGCGCGCATCGGCGCGCTTGGCGAGCAGGCTTTCGATCCATTCGGGGTCGACGCTTTGCACGCCCTGGCGCTTGAACCAGGCCTCCGGATCCTGCTGCAGCAAGCCGAGGAACGCGCCGGCTTCGAGCAGCGCCGCCTTTGCCTCCTTCTTGTCTTGTGGACTTGTGGATTTGCGCGCACTGTCCGCAAGCCGCGCGAGCAGCGACAGGGCCTCGGGTGTATTGAGGTCGTCGGCCAGCGTGTCGATCAGTTCGGAGGGCAGGGCGCGATCCTGCGGTGCCACCTCGACCGCGGCAAGATCGCGCAGCGTGCCGTACAGGCCATCCAGTGTCCGCTGCGCCTGCTCCAACGTTGCATCGGACCAGTCCAGCGGTTGGCGGTAATGCGCCTTCATCAGCATGAAACGCAGCAATTCCGCCGGGTAGCGTTCGAGCAGTTCGTGCAGCACAAGGGTGTTGCCGAGCGACTTCGACATCTTCTTGCCGCCGAACGTCAGCATGCCGTTATGCACCCACCAGCGCGCGAACACCTTGCCGCCGTGCGCGCAAGTCGACTGAGCGACTTCGTTTTCATGATGCGGAAACATCAGATCGTTGCCGCCGGCATGGATGTCGAGCGTCTCGCCGAGGTGCGCCTCGCTCATCGCCGAACACTCGATGTGCCAGCCGGGACGGCCGCGGCCCCACGGACTGTTCCAGCCCGGAAGCTCCGGCGTCGACGGTTTCCAGAGCACGAAATCGGCTGGATTCTTCTTGTAGGGCGCCACCTCGACGCGCGCGCCGGCGATCATTTCCTCGGTCGACCGGCCCGACAACTTCCCATAGTCGGAGTAGGAGGAAACGTCGAACAGCACATGGCCCTCGGCCGCGTAGGCATGGCCTCCGGCGATCAGGCGCTCGCACATCGCGATGATCTGCGGGATGTGCTGCGTCGCGTAGGGGACCACGTCAGGGCGGTCGGCGCCGAGCCGCTGAATGTCCTCGTCGTAGGCCGCGGAATAGCGCTGCGTGATGACGTCGATCGGGACGCCGGCCGCGGCAGCTGCCGTGTTGATCTTGTCGTCGACGTCGGTGACGTTGCGTGCGTAGACCACGTGCTCGGCGCCATAGACATGCTTGAGCAGGCGGACGAGCAGTCCGAACACGACCGGCCCGCGCGCGTTGCCGATATGCACGTAGTTGTAGACTGTCGGGCCGCACAGGTACATCGTGACCCGCTGGGGATCCTGGGGAACGAAATCTTCGACGCGGTGCGTCCGGGTGTTGTGCAGGCGCAGGTTCATGGCGTGGTCAGTAGTGGATCGCTATTGTAACAGTCGCCCCCAGAAACCTCTTGAAAACCGCGGTCGGCCGCGTGGGAGGAGGTGGCGGCCTAAGCCGCCATTCAGCCTCCAGGTGCTTTAATTTCAAAGTATTCGTGGACATGCGCAAAGCCGCCGGGAACCGGCATGCGCAATGCCGGCGGAGACGCAAACGGCCTACCGGTGTTTGCGTGGCTTGGAGAGATGATGAAAATAACCGGCACATCGATTGCCGCTATTCTGCTGCTGTGTGGTCTGGCGCAAGCCCAGGACAATCGTGCCTTGGACAATCGCGCTCCGGATAGTCGTGCCCCGGAAATGCATGGTCCATCGGGAGAAGGCGTCCATTATGGCTGGGCCGACGTGCTGCGCGTCGATCCGGTCTACGACGAGCAAGGGCAGCCAGCCGCGACGCATGAGGAATGCTACGACGAGCAGGTGTCTGTGCAGGGTCCGGATAACCGTGCCGGCGCTACCGTGGTCGGTGCGATTATCGGCGGCGTGGTCGGCAGCACCATCGGCAAGGGCAGTGGGCGCACTGCGGCAACCGCGGCCGGCGCCACGGTCGGTGCGGTCGTGGGAAACAACGCCGGGCAGCCCGCCTCCGGCTATACGGTCGAACGACACTGCCGCCAGGTCGAGGGCACTGGGGGAGAGCGGCATGTGGCCGCATACGACGTCGAGTACCGCTATCGCGGCGAGTTGTACAACGCGCGCCTGAGCTACGATCCGGGTGACCGGATTCGCGTTCGCATCAGTGTCACACCGGCCGAATAACGGGCTCCGGCCGCAGCCGTTGTTGCATCGCGCAAAACTTCCGTGTCATCATCCGGCCCTGAGTTTTCTCTCTCGAAGCGACCGATGACGAAGTGCGTGTACCAGATTGACGTCCTGACCAGCGCCCGCATGGCGGCTGGCATGACTTCGCGCGCGCGTCGACCGAAAGCCTTCATTCCGGCCGGGTAGCTCTCGCGCGTACTTCCAGCGTGTTTTGCTCTGAACCCGGCCCCGCGCCGGGTTTTTTTATCGCCATGGATGGCGTGTATGCCGGAAATGCAGGAGCAATTTCCGGCGGTTGGTACGCAAGCTATAACGCGGGTCCTTCCGCGGAGACATATGAAGAAGAACCGCCGTCCATGGCCGGAC
>DASSGP010000255.1:0-4797 GCA_035693405.1 Rudaea sp.
GCCGCACATCGAACAGAAGTGTGCGTGCTTGGCGGCCTCTTTGGGCAGAGTCTCGTCGTGGAACTCCTGCGCCTTTTCCGGATCGAGACCGAGGTTGAACTGGTCCTGCCAGCGGAATTCGAAGCGCGCCTTGGACAGCGCGTTGTCGCGCGCCTGTGCGGACGGATGACCCTTGGCCAGATCGGATGCGTGCGCGGCGATCTTGTAGGCGATGATGCCGTCGCGCACGTCCTGCTTGTTCGGCAGGCCGAGGTGCTCCTTCGGCGTGACATAGCAAAGCATCGCAGTGCCGAACCAGCCGATCAGCGCCGCGCCGATCGCGCTGGTGATGTGGTCGTAGCCCGGCGCGATGTCGGTCGTCAGCGGCCCCAAAGTATAGAAAGGCGCTTCGTGGCAGACACGCAGCTGGCGCTCCATGTTTTCCTTGATCAGCTGCATCGGCACGTGGCCGGGGCCTTCGATCATCGTCTGCACGTCGTGCTTCCAGGCGATCTGAGTGAGCTCGCCGAGCGTGTCGAGTTCGGCGAATTGCGCCGCGTCGTTCGCGTCGGCGATCGAGCCGGGGCGCAGGCCGTCGCCGAGCGAAAAGGCGACGTCGTACGCCTTCATGATTTCGCAAATGTCCTCGAAATGCGTGTACAGGAACGATTCGCGATGATGCGCCAGGCACCACTTCGCCATGATCGAGCCGCCACGCGACACGATCCCGGTCACGCGCCGGGCGGTGAGCGGGATGTAGCGCAGCAGCACGCCGGCGTGGATCGTGAAGTAGTCGACGCCCTGCTCGGCCTGCTCGATCAGCGTGTCGCGGAAGATCTCCCAGGTCAGTTCCTCGGCCTTGCCGTCGACCTTTTCCAGCGCCTGGTAGATCGGCACCGTGCCGATCGGCACCGGCGAGTTGCGGATGATCCACTCGCGCGTCTCGTGGATGTTCTTGCCGGTCGACAGGTCCATGACCGTGTCGCCGCCCCAGCGAATCGCCCAGACCATCTTCTCGACTTCCTCGGCGATCGACGACGACACCGCCGAGTTGCCGATGTTCGCGTTGATCTTCGTGAGGAAATTGCGGCCGATGATCATCGGCTCGGTTTCCGGGTGGTTGATGTTGCACGGAATGATCGCGCGGCCGCGCGCGACTTCGCTGCGCACGAATTCGGGCGTGATGATCTTCGGAATCGCCGCGCCGAAGCTTTCGCCCGGATGTTGTTGCAGCAGACCCGAGCCGGCCAGCGCTTCGACGCGCTGATTCTCGCGGATCGCGATGAATTCCATTTCCGGCGTGACGATGCCGCGGCGCGCGTAGTGCATCTGCGAAACGTTCGCGCCGGCCTTCGCTCGGCGCGGTTTTCCCGCATGCGCAAAACGCACGGCGGCCAGCTTCGGATCGGCGGCGCGCTTGCGCCCGAACTCCGAGCTCAGACCCGGCAGCGTCTCGCTATCCCCGCGTTCTTCGATCCAGCGCTCGCGCAGCGGCCCCAGACCGGCGAACAAATCGATGTGCGCCTGCGGATCGGTGTATGGACCGGATGTGTCGTACAGCGCGAGCGGCGCGTTCTTCTCCGCGCCGAACATCAGCGGCGTGTCCGACAACGCGACTTCGCGCATCGGCACGCGCAAATCCGCGCGGCTTCCGGTCGCATGTATTTTGCGCGACCCCGGAATCGGCCGCGTGACGGATTCGGACAATTCGCTGGTCTGGCGAACGAGATCGGAGGCTAATGCATTCATGGCTTCGTCCTGCGTGCTGAAGCCCGCACAGGAATGTGTGGACTCGTGCGAATGATCGCGTTACACGAAGCGGGGACGGCGGGCGGCCATCGAAGCTCCCTACGCCGGTACAACCCGGATCAGGTACGAAGGGTCTTTCTCAGCCCCGCCTAGTGAACCCGCCAAGGACATTGGCAAGAACCCGCCGTCCGAATTGGTTCACTAGGCGGGGCACCCCCGCTTCTCGCGGGTATTGAATCACGAAGCAGCGGCAAACGCGAGCGAGGACGCGCGACCAAAATCCGCGCTGACTGGTCTTGTAGACGGTGTGATCGTGCCTTATATGTGCAACGAGGTGCCCCGCGTGAAACGTTTCCTGCTTGTTAATATCGCCGTTCGTACAGCGCAGACGATTGCGTTGTTCGCCGCCGTTGCCATAGCGGCGTTTGCCGCTCCGAGCGAGCCGCCGTCGCGGATTCAGGTTACCTGGGCACCGACCGAGCAACTCAGCGAGCTGAAGAACAACCCGCCCAACCGTGGCTGGATGCGACCGGAAGAATGGATGCAGTCGCTCGGCGACAGTCTGCGCAAGAGTGCCGACCGTCTTCTTCCTCCGGGACAGCAGCTGCGGGTCCACGTCGACGACATCAGCCTGGCCGGCAGGTTCGAGCCCCTTTACCGGCCCGGGCAGCAGGACGTGCGCATCATGAGGGATGTCTACTCGCCCTGGATGAACCTGCACTTCGTGCTGCTCGCAGCCGACGGCACTACCGTGCGCGAAGCCGACGCCAAGCTGAGCGATGGCTCTTACTTGCGCCGCTCCGTGCCGGGGAGTCCGACCGATCCGCTGCGCTACGACAAGCGCATGATCGACGAGTGGCTGCGCCAGGAGTTTGGTCCGAAGCGCTCGTGACCTCGGTCTCCGGGCCAGCCGCCGCCTCGCCGAAGGCGCCTTGTCCGTAGCGAAGTTTCGCCGCGAATAACCGATCGTCCGCCTTCACCGGCGCACAGACGTGGTTCACGGTGCGCGTCGGCAGGCGAAGACATGCGCCACGCAAGCGCTCGAGTGTGGGACCATGCCGGCGAAATTGTGAATCCTGTCGCAATGCAGCTTCCCGCTGCGTGCGACGAAACTCCGCCGTTGTCTGTCTAAGGCAGTACAGGCTGTCCCGGCCGTAGTCGCCTCGATCGAGGCAAGGAATGCGATGAACATGTTTTCCACCTTTGCCCGGTTGCGCAACCGCCACTGGCGCGCGTTGGCGATGGCGCTTTTCTTCGTGGCTTCGAGCGCCGCGATTGCGAGCCCCGAATTGCCGTCGCGCGTGCAGGTTGCGTGGGCGACGCCGGCTAACTTGGCCGAGGTCAAGAACAATCGGATGCGGTACGGCATCATGCGGCCCGAGGACTGGATGCAGTCGCTCGGCGACTACATGCGTGCGCGCGCGGACCGCGTGCTGCCTGAAGGGCAACAGCTGCAGATAACAGTCGACGACATCACGCTCGCCGGCTCGTTCGAACCCTGGCATGGCCCGGCCCTGTACGACACGCGCTTCATGAAGGACATCTATCCGCCGCGCATGAAACTGCACTACAAGCTGATGGCGAGCGACGGCAGCACGCTGCGAGAGAAAGACGTGCGGCTTATCGACATGGGCTATCTGCAGCACACCGGTCTTCCAACCGACATCGATCCGCTGCGCTACGACAAGCGCCAGATCCTCGACTGGTTGAATCACGAATTTCGGGCGCGCTGAATGACGCCCGTAGGGTGGGCCTTGGCCCACCGCCGTTTGTTGTTTTCGCGAAGGAAATACGGTGGGCCAAGGCCCACCCTACGCGCTCAGCGCGGCGCGTACGCGCGCAGGAACATGTCGACCGTAGCGCTCAGATGCTCGTCGATCTCGCGCGGCATCAGCGGTTCGCCACAGCCGAATTCCTTGCGTGCATGCAGTTCGCCCTTGAGCAGGCAGAAAAACTGCGACGCTGCGCGATGCAGGTCGGGAATCTCGAGCTTGCCGGCCTTGACTTCATCGCGCAGGAACGATTGAAACGCTTCCTGCGTGCGCTTCGGACCGGCTTCCCAGAACAACTGACCGAGTTTTGGCGACTGCTGTGCATTGGCGACGATCGTGCGGTGCACGGCCACGGCCGCCTCGCTCGTGATCAAGGCAAAGAATGCGCGCGCGATCGTCAACAGCTGCTTGCGGATCGGACCTTTCAGGTCGGCGTTGAAGATTTCCGCCGGCATCTGCTCCTGGCACACGCACTCGACGGCCGCCACGAACAGGCGTTCCTTGTCGCGATAGTGGCTGTACACGGTGAGCTTGGAAACGCCGGCCAGGCCGGCGATCGCGTCCATGCTGGTGCCGTCGAATCCCTGGGTCGTGAACAGCTGCTTGGCTGCCTGCAGGATTGCGGCGCGCTTTTCCAGGTCCTTGGGGCGGCCCGGTCCGCAGGTCTTGGCGATGGCGATGGACATCATGATGGCTTGAAGACGGTAGGCATAAAGTAATACTGGACAGTATAGTTTAGTATTGATACTATACCACAGCGTTCAGTAAATAGCATGATCCAGATCAAGAGGATTGTAACAATGTCAGCCTCCGTTCACATGGTGAAGCTCTCGGCCGTTGCGCTGGTATTGGCGGCCACTTTGAACCTGTCCGGGTGCAACAGCCAGGCCGCGGTGCCGGAAGCTCCGCGCTCGGCCCTGGTTGCCCATCCGCAAAGCGCCGATACGCTGCATGCCGAGGTCTATTCCGGTGACGTGCATGCGCGCTACGAGAGCCAACTCGGCTTTCGCGTGGCGGGCAAGATCCGCGCGCGGCTGGTCGATGTCGGCGCACACGTTCAGGCCGGGCAGTCGTTGGCGGAACTCGATCCGCTCGACCTGAATCTGCAGGTCGCCAGCGCGCAGGCAACCCTGAGCTCGGCCCAGGCGAACCGTGACCTGGCGCAGGCCGAGCGCAACCGCTATCACGCGCTGCTCGACAAGCATTTCATCAGCCAGACGCAGTTCGATACACAGGAAAACACGCTGAAGGCCGCGCAGGCGCAGGTCGCGCAGGCGCAAGCGACGCTCGCCGTCGC
>DASSGP010000256.1:0-4614 GCA_035693405.1 Rudaea sp.
CACGTTGACGTCGAACATCTCGTACTTCTGGCGGATGTGCTTGGCCAGGTATTCCTGGATCGAATTGATGCGGTGATCCATGTAGTGCTTCTTGCCCTTCACGTCGCGCGTGAAGCCGCGAACGCGGTAGTCCATGACGACGATGTCGGACTCGAAGCTGTCGATCAGGTAGTTCAACGCCTTCAGCGGCGAAATCACGCCGCAGGTCGCCACGTCGATGTCGGCGCGGAACGTCGCGATGCCGTTGTGCGGATGCGTTTCCGGATACGTGTGCACCGTGATGTGGCTCTTGTCGAGGTGCGCGACGACCGTGTCGGAAATCACGTCGCGGCCGATCTTCTCGACGATCGGGTGCTCGGAGATCAGGATCGTCACCGAGGCGCCCTGCGGATCGTAGTCCTGGCGCGCGATGTTCAGGATGTTCGCGCCGATGATATCGGCCACATCGGTGAGGATCTGGGTCAGCCGATCGGAATCGTACTGCTCGTCGATGTAGTCGATGTAGCGGTCGCGCTGCTCCGGCGTCACCGCATAGCAGATGTCGTAGATGTTGAAACTGAGCGCCTTCGTCAGGTTGTTGAAGCCCTGAAGCTTCAGGCGCGGAAGCGGCTTGACCATCGCAGTTACCTCGCTTGCAGCGGGTGCTGCTCGGGGCGCGAATTATGGACCAAGTTGGGGCGGGGGAAAACCGAAATTGACGCCGTTCAGCATCTCCGGCGAGGCGCGATTGGCGCTTCGAGGCCGTGTGGGACGGGTGGAGAAAAATTCGACCCAACCAGAGAAATCCGTGATCTAGCGCAAATTTGCCAAAAATTCGTCTAAGATGCGTTCAGCGTGGGCGGACCAGGGGACCGCAGGCAGCAGCCACGCTGATGCGGTATGGACAGTCGCCACACGCAAAAAGACCCGACATCCACCCTGAATGAGGTCGAATGTGCCTGACTTACGCTATACGTTGCAACGCGCAGTGACGCGCGTCCAAGCCCCGAACTCGCTGTTGCTGGATCGGACGACGCTCGAGCGGTTTCTCGCCCAGTGTCATCTGCGCCACTACCCGAGCAAGACGGCGATCATCCGTCCGGGTGATTCGGCCAACATCCTGTATTTCATCATCGAAGGCTCGGTCACGGTTTCCTCGGAGGACGAGGAAGGCCGCGAGCTGATCCTGGCCTACATCAATCCGGGCGAATTCATCGGCGAGATGGGTCTGTTCGTCGAAACGCCGCAACGCGAAGTGCTGGTGCGCACGCGCACCTCGTGCGACCTGGCCGAGATCAGCTACGAGCGGCTGTTCCAGTTCTATGAAGGCCCGCTGCGCGACGAGATGACGAAGATCCTGTTCGCCATCGGCACGCAACTGACCAAGCGCCTGCTCAACACCTCGCGCAAGGTCAGCCGCCTGGCGTTCATGGACGTGACCAGCCGCGTGGCCAAGACGCTGATCGACCTGACCTCGGAACCCGACGCGATGTCGCACCCGAAGGGCATGCAGATCCGCATCTCGCGCCAGGAAATCAGCCGCATCGTCGGCTGCTCGCGCGAAATGGTCGGCCGCGTGCTCAAGCAGCTCGAGGAGCAAGGCATGATCAGCGTCGCCGGCAAGACGATCGTGGTGCTGGGGTTGCGCTGACGCCTTGCGGCAGCACGGCGAAGAGCGCGACGTGACCGTCGCGCCCTTCTCTTGATCGTCATTCCGGCGCAAGCCGGGTTTTCAACAGCGCAGCTGGTCATCCAGCTCTCCTTGCAGATTGAGCAAGGCTGGATCCCGGCTTGCGCCGGGATGACGGGCGAAGAGAAGCCCAGACGATCGTGGTGCTACGGTTGCGCTAGAGCGCTGAAGCGGCGCTGGAGCGCTCCCGAAATTCTTTCGATCGTTTTGATTGTCATCCCGGCGACTCTCAACAGCGGAGCTGGTCAAGCCGGACTGCGCAGGCAGGAGCCGGAGCGAACAACGAAGCTGGCCCGAAGGGCGCGCTGCAGGAGCAGCGCGTAATCCAGCTCTTCCCCAACGTCCCCTGCCGGGTTGAGCGTGAACATCCCCGTTCGCGTTGAGCGTAGCTTGCGTAGCAAGCGAAGTCGAAACGCCGCGCGCCCCTTCGACTTCGGCGCTGTGCACCTGCGCTCAGGGCGAACGGAGTCCGAACGGCGTCGCGGCATCGTCGCTTGGCCCCGGTGGCTGGCGAAGTCAGCGCTCTTGAGCCCCTCTCCCTCCGGGAGAGGGGCTGCGGTGAGGGTCGGGGTCCGGACCGACGTCGAAAAATTTTCAGCAGCCTGGATGACAACGGTGGGCCAAGGCCCACCCTACGCATCCTGGCCGAACAACCGGCGTAACTCCGCGCCGGGATCCTCGGCGCGCATGAATGCCTCGCCGACGAGGAACGCGTGCACGCCGGCGGCGCGCATCTGCGCGACATCGGCGCGCGTGTGGATGCCGCTCTCGGTCACGAGCAGGCGATCAGCGGGAATCCGGCCGAGCAGATCGAGCGTGGTTTCCAGTCGCGTCTCGAACGTGCGCAGGTTGCGGTTGTTGATGCCGATCAGCGGCGCCTGTGTCGCCAGGGCGCGCTCGAGTTCACCGGCATTGTGGACTTCGACGAGCACATCGAGGCCAAGCGACTGCGCCAATGTGGATAATTCCACCAACGCCGCATCGTCGAGCGCCGCGACGATCAGCAGGATGCAGTCGGCGCCGAGCGCGCGCGCTTCGTACACCTGGTAGGCGTCGATCGTGAAATCCTTGCGCAACACCGGCAAGGCGCACGCATTTCGCGCCTCCGTCAGGTACTCATCCGCGCCCTGGAAGAAATCGACGTCGGTCAGCACCGACAGGCACGCGGCGCCGCCTTTGGCGTAGCTTGCGGCGATCTCGTCCGGCCGGAAGTCCGGGCGCATGACGCCCTTCGACGGACTCGCCTTCTTGACCTCGGCGATCACGGCCGCATCGCCGCGCGCGATTTTCGCGCGCAGCGCATCGACGAAGCCGCGCACGCGCGGCGCACCGTCGAGCCGGGCGACAAGCTCACGCTCGGCGACGCGTGCACGGCGTTCATCGATCTCCTCGCGCTTGCGCGCAAGGATGCGCTCCAGGATATCGCTCATCGCTGCCTTCATCGGCCAGTAGGGATTTGCGTCCGATCGTAGCAAGCCGCGCGCCGACTGCACAGGTCGCGACCCGAGTGGCGCGCTTTTGCACGACATCAGTTCGAGTTCGGATTGCAGCCGTTTCTTGCACGCGCCGGGGCACTGCGCGTGCACGCCCTGCGCACGTGGCGTGATCGTCGCCGGCATTTCGTACATCGAATTGAGCGACGCCCGACGCCGCGCAATCCAATTCATTTTCGTGAGCGTGTCATGAACTCGATCGACATTTCCGCAATGCCCCGCCGCAACCCGCGGCGCTTCCGATTCCCCCTGCGGCCGCTCGCGGCAGCGTTTGCCTTGGCGCAGATGGCGAGCACCGCGCTCGCGGGGGTCACGCACGTCGTTACCACCTGCGATGATGCGCCGGTACTCCCAACCTGCAACGGCATCGACGACGGCACACTGCGGCAGGCGTTCAACTGCGCGCAGGACGGCGACACGGTCGATCTGACCCAGCTCCAATGCAGCACGATCACGCTGAGCGCGCCACTGACGAGCGGTCCGGTCGGCCTGACGCTGAGCGGACCGGGAGCGCAATACCTCACGATCACCGCCAACAATCAGTTCCGGCCCTTGGCCCACAACGGCCGGCCGGACGACACAATGCTGATCATCGGCCTGACCATCAGCAACGGCAGCTACGACAACCCCTACACGTACCGCACCGGCGGCGGCTGTATCTTCTCGTCGGGGAACGTTTACCTGTTCGGCACCGAGGTGACGTCGTGCTCCACGTCGGCGACGAGCGCCGTGGCGACCGGCGGGGCGATTTTCGCCAAGGGCACAGTCACGCTGGCGGCCAGCGCGGTGAGCGGCAGCACGGCCACCGGCGCTCTTGCCGATGTAAAATACGCCGTGGCCTGCGGAGGCGGCATATACGCCGACACGGTCAAGGTGCAATCCAGCGTGGTCAGCGGCAATGCCGCGGCATCGCAGACCGGAGCCACGTATGGCGGCGGCGTCTGCGCCACACACTTCGACGCGAAGTACTCGACGATCTCGGAAAACATCGCCACGAGCCGGGCCGGTGTCGCTGCCGGGGAGTCCTTCGCGCTGACGAACAGCACGATCTCCGGTAACACAGCGCGCGATTTCACCGGCGGCGCGCACCTGGCGTCCGGCACCGCCGAAATCTACAACAGCACGATCGCATTCAACTCCGCAGGCGCGGCCGACGGCGTCGGCGGCATTACCGCCCTCGCGATGCACCTGGAAAGTTCGATCATCGCGCGCAACACGGCGGCCGGTGTCGAATCGGATATCGGCACGCTCGCCGACGGCATCAGCGGCTCGCACAACCTGATCATGGTCAGCAACGTGCCGGGGCCCGCGGATACGATCGTCGACGATCCACTGCTCGGACCGCTGCAGGGCAACGGCGGTCTTACGCCGACGCATGCCCTGCCCGTCGACAGTCCGGCGATCGACCGTGGCAGCAATCTGCAGGCGCTCGAGGCCGATCAGCGGCTCAAG